>NZ_JQKG01000018.1 GCF_000745915.1 Deinococcus misasensis DSM 22328 | reverse complement strand
TCGACGCCGTCGACAGCTACATCCCCACCCCCGAGCGTGCCGTGGACAAACCCTTCCTGATGCCCGTGGAAGACGTGTTCACCATCACTGGTCGTGGCACTGTGGCCACCGGCCGTGTGGAGCGCGGAATCTGCAAAGTGGGCGACGAAGTGGAAATCGTGGGTCTGCGTGACACCAAGAAAACCACCGTCACCGGCGTGGAAATGCACCGCAAGCTGCTCGATCAGGGCATCGCAGGCGACAACGTTGGCGTGCTGCTGCGTGGTGTGGCCCGTGATGACATCGAGCGTGGTCAAGTGCTGGCCAAGCCCGGCTCCATCAAGCCCCACACCAAGTTCCTGGGCAGCGTGTACATCCTGTCCAAAGAGGAAGGTGGCCGTCACAGCGCTTTCTTCGGTGGTTACCGTCCCCAGTTCTACTTCCGCACCACCGACGTGACCGGCGTGATTTCCTTGCCCGAGGGTGTGGAAATGGTGATGCCTGGTGACAACATCGAGCTGACCGTGGACCTGATCAAACCGATCGCCATGGAAGAAGGTCTGCGTTTCGCCATCCGCGAAGGTGGCCGTACCGTCGGCGCCGGCGTGGTTTCCAAGGTGCTTGAATAATGGTGGCTCCCAAGATTCGCATCAAACTGCGTGGCTTTGATCACAGAACCCTGGATCAGAGTGCTGCCAAAATTGTGGACACCGTGCGCCGCACGGGTGCCAAGGTGAGCGGACCCATTCCCCTCCCCACCCGCATCCGCCGTTTCACTGTGATGCGCAGCCCCTTCATCGACAAGGACAGCCGCGAGCACTTTGAAATCCGCACCCACAACCGTCTGGTGGACATTGAGTCCCCCACCAAGAAAACCATCGACAGCCTGATGACCCTTGATCTCCCCACCGGTGTGGACATCGAGATCAAAACCGTGGGTGGTGCACAATGACCAAAGGCATTCTCGGCACCAAAGTCGGGATGACCCAAGTCTGGAAAGGCGACAAGGTCGTTCCCGTCACCGTTGTGCTGGCTGGCCCCTGCCAGATCGTGCAACGCAAAACTGCTGCCACCGATGGCTACAACGCCATTCAAGTCGGTTACGGCGAGCAGAAAGAAAGCCGCCTCAACAAACCCGCTCTGGGCCACCTGAAAAAGAACGGTGCCAGCGCAGTTCGTTACCTCCGCGAATTCCGCGATTTCAACTTCGACGGCGATGTCCTCAAGGCTGACCTGTTCGAGCAAGGCGAAATCGTTGATGTGACCGGCACCTCCAAAGGTCGTGGTACCCAGGGTGTCATGCGTCGCTGGGGCTTCAAAGGCGGTCCTGCCAGCCACGGTTCCAAAAAATGGCACCGTCGTCCTGGTTCCATCGGTCAACGCAAAACCCCCGGTCGCGTTTACAAAGGCAAGCGCATGGCTGGTCACTGGGGCGTGGAGCGCATCACCGTTCAGAACCTCGAGATCATCGAAGTTCGTCCTGATGAGAACCTGATTCTCGTTAAAGGTGGCATCCCCGGTCCCAACGGTGGTCTGGTCATCCTCAAAGCTGCCGCCAAGGGAGGCAAGTAATGAGCCAGATCAAAGTGATCGGCAAAAACGGGGGCCGCGCTCTGGAAGTGGAGTTCCCCGAAGCCAAAGTCGGCATCCTGCACGACGTGGTGACCTGGCAACTCGCCAAGCGCCGCCGTGGCACCGCCAGCACCAAAACCCGCGCTCAAGTGAGCCGCGTGGGCAAGAAAATGTACAGCCAGAAGGGCACCGGTAACGCCCGTCACGGCGATCGCAGCGTTCCCACTTTTGTGGGCGGTGGTGTGGCCTTCGGTCCCAAACCCCGCAGCTATGAGTACACCCTGCCCCGCAAAGTGCGCCAACTCGGTCTGGCCATGGCCCTCGGCGACCGCGCCACCACCGGCAAACTGTTCGCAGTGGACGGATTCGGCGTGGAAGGCAAGACCAAGCAGTTCGTGGCCTGGGTCAAAGAGAACGGCATCGAAGGCAGCATCTTCCTGGTGACTGACGACGTGAACGCCCGCCTCGCCGCCCGCAACCTCCGCAACGTCACTGCTGTGGCTGTGGAAGGCCTGAACGTTTACGACATCCTGCGCCATGACAACCTGGTCATCGACGCTGTGGTGCTCGAACCCGCGAAGGACGGTGAAGAATGAGCCACTTTGACACCATCAAAGCTCCTGTTGTGAGCGAAAAAGCTTTCGCTGGTATCGAGAACGGCGTTTACAGCTTCTGGGTTGATCCCCGCGTTACCAAAGTGGAAATCAAAGCTGCCGTTGAAGCAGTCTTTGGCGTCCAGGTGGACAGCGTCAACACCCAGAACCTGGAAGGTAAAGTCAAGCGTGCTGGCCGTTTCACTGGCAAGCGCATTGACCGCAAGAAAGCAATTGTCAAACTCAAAGAGGGTCAGAAAATCGAAGCCCTCGAGAACCTGGTTTAAGGAGCGCTAGCATGGCAGTTAAGACGTACCGTCCATACACTCCCTCCAGGCGCTTCCTGACCACGGCTGATTTCTCGGGCCTGACCAAAAAGCGCCCTGAGAAGAGCCTGACCACCTCCATTCACAAGTCCGGTGGACGCAACAACCGTGGTCGCATCACCAGCCGTTTCCGCGGCGGTGGCCACAAGCGCCTGTACCGCATCATCGACTTCAAACGCCGTGACAAGGCCGGGGTTCCCGCCAAAGTCGCCAGCGTGGAGTACGATCCCAACCGCAGCGCACGCATCGCCCTCCTGCACTACCTTGACGGCGAAAAGCGCTACATCCTGGCTCCTGAAGGTTTGACCGTGGGCACCACTGTGGTGAGCGGCCCCGAGGCAGAACCCAAAGTCGGCAATGCCCTGCCCCTGCGCTTCATGCCCGTCGGTGCCGTGGTCCACAACGTGGAACTGGTGCCCGGTCGTGGTGGTCAGCTGGCCCGCAGCGCCGGTACGAGCATCCAGATCCAAGGTAAAGAAGGCGACTACGCGATCCTTCGACTGCCCAGCGGCGAACTCCGCCGTGTGCACACCGAGTGCTACGCCACCGTTGGCAGCATCGGCAATGCAGAGCACAAGAACATCGTGATCGGTAAAGCTGGACGCACCCGCTGGCTCGGACGCAAGCCCTATCAGCGTGGATCTTCCATGAACCCTGTGGATCACCCCCACGGTGGTGGTGAAGGTCGCACTGGTGTTGGCCGCACGCCCGTCTCCCCCTGGGGACAGCCTGCCAAAGGTCTCAAGACCCGCAAGCGTCGCAAGAACAGCAGCCGCTTCATCGTCGCTCGCCGGAAGTAATAAGGAGCCTGCATGCCTCGTAGCCTGAAAAAAGGACCGTTCGTTGATGGCCACCTGCTGGACAAAGTGGACGCCCTCAACAACAGCAACAGAAAACAAGTGATCAAAACCTGGAGCCGCCGCTCCACCATCGTTCCTGAGATGATCGGACACACCCTTGCTGTGTACAACGGCAAGCAACACATCCCCGTCTACGTGAACGAGCAAATGATTGGTCACAAACTCGGCGAGTTCGCCCCCACCCGCAACTACCGCGGTCACGGCGACGACAAGAACTCGAAATCCAGCAAGAAGAAGTAAGGAGGAGCCATGCAAAGCAAAGCCATTGCCAGATACATTCGCATCGCTCCGCGCAAAGTGCGCCTTGTCGTTGATGCCATTCGCGGCAAGTCCGTGAGCGAAGCTGAAGACCTGCTGCGCTTCATTCCGCGCGGTGCGTCCGATCCCGTGCTCAAAGTGCTGAAAAGCGCCAAAGCCAACGCAGTGAACAACTTCGACCTGATCGAAGACCGTCTCTACGTTGCCCAAACCTTCGTCAACGAAGGACCCACCCTCAAGCGCATCCTCCCCCGTGCTCGTGGTCGTGGTGACATTCTTAAGAAGCGCACCAGCCACATCACCATCATTCTGGAGGAACGCAATGGGTAACAAAATCAACCCCAACGGGCTGCGTCTGGGCATCACCAAAGACTGGAACAGCCGCTGGTACGCTTCCAAAAAGGATTACAAAAAGCTTCTGAAGGAAGACGAAGTGATCCGTGCTCTGGTCACCAAGAAGCTGGCCAACGCTGGTGTGGCCCGTGTTGAAATCGAGCGCGCCGGTCAGCAAGTCAGCGTGACCATCAGTGCTGCCAAACCCGGCGTCGTGATCGGCAAAGGTGGCGAAGCCATCAAAGCCCTCCGTCAGGACATCGAGCGTCTGGTTTCCGCCGGCACCGTGGCCGTGAATGTGGCAGAAGTGGGCAACCCCAACCTGTCCGCTCCCCTCGTGGCCCTGCGCATCGCTGAACAAATCGAGCGTCGTTTTGCCTTCCGTCGCGCCATGAAGCAAGCTGCCCAGCGCGTGATGGAATCTGGCGCCCGTGGTGTGAAAGTGATCCTCGGTGGTCGTCTCGGTGGTGCTGAACAGGCCCGCGTCGAGAAAGTGCTGGAAGGCCGCGTGCCCCTCCACACCCTCCGCGCCGACATCGACTACGGAACCGCTCTGGCCAAAACCACCTACGGCATCATCGGCGTCAAAGTCCTGGTGTTCAACGGTGAAGTGATTGGCAACCGTGGTGAAGTGCGTCCTGCACCCCAACCCAAACCCCAGCGTGGCAACGAAGATCGCGCACAACGTCGCCGTCCCACTGCCCGCCGTCGTAAAGAAGGAGGCGAGTAATGCTTCTTCCCAAGCGTACCAAGTACCGCAAAATGTTCCGCGGACGCATGACCGGTGCAACCAAGGGCGGCGAGTATGTGGCCTTCGGTGATTTCGGTCTGGTGGCTCAAGAGCCTGCATGGATCAAATCCAACCAGATTGAAGCCTGCCGTATCGTGATGAGCCGTTACTTCCGCCGTGGTGGTAAAATCTACATCCGCATTTTCCCGGACAAGCCCATCACCAAAAAGCCTGCCGAAACCCGAATGGGTAAAGGTAAAGGTGCGGTAGAATACTGGGTGGCTGTCGTGAAGCCTGGCCGCGTGATGTTCGAAGTCGCCAACGTGACCGAAGAGCAGGCCCGTGAAGCCTTCCGTCTGGCTGGACACAAACTGCCCATCAAGACCAAGATGGTCAAACGCGAGGTTTACGATGAAGCTCAGTGAAATTCGCCAACTGAAGCCCGCTGAAATCGTGCAGGAAGTCGAAAACCGCAAAAAAGAGTTGATGGAACTGCGTTTCCAGAACTCTGTCGGTCAACTCGCCAACCCTGCTCGCATTCGCGAACTCAAGCGCGAAGTCGCCCAACTGCTGACCGTTAGCACGGAAAGCAAAGGCAAGTAAGGGAGATTAGGGATGCCCAAGAAAGTGCTCCAAGGTATCGTTGTCAGCGACAAAGCGGACAAGACGGTCACCGTGAAGGTTGAACGCAGGTTCAAACACCCCCTTTACGGTAAAGTCGTGACCCGTTCCAAGAAGTACGCTGCCCACGATGAGACAAACGAATACCACACCGGTGACATCGTTGAGATCATCAACGTCCGTCCCATTTCCAAGACCAAAACCTGGAAAGTGACCAAACTGGTTGAACGCGCCAGAGGTGAAGCATGATCATGCCTCAAACGCGACTCGACGTCGCAGACAACAGCGGTGCCCGTGAAATCATGTGCATCCGTGTTCTGAACAACGGCATCGGCGCCAAGGGCCTGACCACCGGTGGTGGCGGTAACAAACGCTACGCTGCTGTGGGCGACATCATCATTGCCAGCGTCAAAGAGTCCTCCCCCAAGGGCAACGTGAAAGCCGGTGACGTGGTCAAGGCTGTTGTGGTTCGCACCACCAAAGCCATCCAGCGTCCCGACGGAAGCGTCATTCGCTTTGACAAGAACGCTGCCGTGATCATCAACAACCAGGGTGAACCCCGTGGTACCCGCGTTTTCGGGCCTGTGGCTCGCGAACTGCGTGACCGCAAGTTCATGAAGATCATCTCCCTGGCTCCGGAGGTGCTCTAATGGGTCTGCACGTGAAGAAAGGCGACCTCGTTTACGTCGCCAGCGGTAAAGACAAAGGAAAAACCGGTAAGGTTCTCCTGGCCCTGCCCAGCGAAAACAAAGTGGTTGTGGAAGGCGTCAACGTGGTGAAAAAGCACGTCAAAGCCAACGCCAACAACCCCCAAGGTGGCATCGAAGAGCGCGAAGCTGCACTGCACGCTTCCAAAGTTCGCATCGTTGACCCCGAGACCGGCAAGCCCACCCGCACTCGTAAGCAAGTCGTGGACGGTAAAAAAGTCCGCGTGGCCACGAAGAGCGGCAAAGTGATCGACTGAGGTTAATGCTGTGGACGCTCTGAAGAAAAAATACTACGACGAGGTGCGCGCCCAACTGCAACAGGAGTTTGGCTACGCCAGCATCATGCAGGTGCCCCGCATCCAGAAAATCGTCCTGAACCAGGGTCTGGGTTCCAGCAAAGAGGACTCCAAAGTCATCGACAAAGCTGCCAGCCAACTCGCCATCATTGCCCTTCAAAAGCCTGTGATCACCAAGGCCAAGAAGAGCGTGTCCAACTTCAAACTCCGTCAGGGCATGCCCATCGGATTGAAAGTGACCCTGCGCGGCCAGCGCATGTACACCTTCCTGGAAAAGCTGATCAACGTCGGCCTTCCCCGCATCCGTGACTTCAAAGGCGTGAACCCCAACAGCTTTGACGGACGCGGCAACTACAACCTTGGTGTGAAAGAACAATTGATCTTTCCCGAGATCACCTATGATATGGTGGATGCCGTGCGCGGTATGGACATCACCATCGTGACCGACGCTCGCACCGACGAAGAGGCCCGTGCTCTGCTCAAAGCGCTCGGCGTTCCCTTCCGGAAGTAAGGTGGATTGAATGGCTAACAAAGGCAAAACCATTTCCCACAACAGCAAGAAGTTCGCTGTGCAGAACTACAGTCGCTGCCAGCGTTGCGGCCGCGCCCGTGGATACTACCGTTTCTTCGGTCTGTGCCGCATCTGCTTGCGTGAAATGGCCCACCGTGGCGAACTGCCCGGTGTGAAAAAGTCCAGCTGGTAAGAGGCTTTGGATACAGCCGGAGCGTTTTGTTCCGGGACTGTCTAAGGACCTTTCGAGAAAACAAGAATTCGCTTTGGGGACAACCCTTGGATTTAAGGGTTGCCCCACCCTGAAAAGGATAAGAAATGCTGAGCGATCCTATTGCAGATATGCTGACGCGCATTCGGAATGCGACGCGCACATATAAGGACAGCGTGGATGTGCCTGCCTCCAAGTTCAAGGAGCAAATCGCCAAGATTTTGGTGAAAGAAGGCTACCTCGCGAGTTACGAGCGCGTTAACGAAGGCAAGTTTGATGTGTTGCGCATCCAACTGAAGTACGGACACAAGCGTGAGCAAGTGATCAAGCACATTGAGCGCATCTCCCGCCCTGGCCGTCGTGCTTACGTCAGCCACGAAGACCTGCCCCGCATCCACAAGGGTCTGGGTTTAGCCGTTGTTTCCACCTCCAAAGGTCTGCTTGCCGACCGCGATGCCCGCAAAGAAGGCATCGGCGGCGAAGTGATCTGCGTGGTCTGGTAAGGGGGATCTGAAACATGTCCCGTATTGGTAAACAACCCATCACCGTTCCCTCTGGCGTGCAAGCCAGCGTGAACAACGGTGAATTCAAAGTCAAAGGCCCCAAAGGCGAACTGACTGTTCCTTTCAACAGTGAGCTCACCGTGGCCGTGGACGGCGGCACCATCACCGTGACCCGTCCCAGCGACCAGCCCCGCCACCGCGCCCTGCACGGCCTGACCCGCACTCTGGTCGCCAACGCCGTGAAAGGTGTGAGCGAAGGCTACACCATCAACATGGAACTCAAAGGTGTGGGTTACCGTGCCAAACTGGCCGGCAAAAACATCGAGCTGACCATCGGTTACAGCCACCCTGTGATCATGGAGCCCCCAGCCGGAATCACCTTTGCTGTGCCCGAGCCCACCAAGCTCTCCATCACTGGCATCGACAAGCAACTGGTCGGCCAGACCGCTGCCAACCTGCGCAAAGTGCGTAAACCTGACGTTTACCACGGCAAAGGTGTGCGTTACGCTGGCGAGCAGATCGCTCTCAAAGCCGGTAAGGCTGGGGCCACCGGCGGGAAAGGTAAGAAATAATGTCCGCATTAGATCGTACCCAGCGCCGTAAGTACTCCACCCGCGCCAAGATCAAGCAAGTCTCTGATCGTCCGCGCCTGAGCGTGTTCCGCTCCAGCAAGTACATCTACGCGCAAATCATCGATGACAAGAATGGTGTGACCGTGGCCCAGGCTGCCTCCAAGGCCCTGAACGTGGAAGGCACCAAAACCGACGCTGCTGCAGCAGTGGGTAAAGCCATTGCCGAAGCTGCGCTTGCCAAAGGCGTCAAGCAAGTGGTTTTTGATCGCGGTTCTTACAAGTACCACGGTCGCGTGAAAGCCCTCGCTGATGCTGCAAGGGAGGGTGGCCTTGAGTTTTAATCGTAACAACAACCGCGAACGCGAAACCGGTGAATTCGAAGAAAAGATGATCAGCGTCAACCGCACCGCCAAAACCTACCAGGGTGGTCGCCGTTTCCGCTTCGCTGCTCTCGTTGTCATCGGTGACCGCAATGGTCGCGTCGGGATGGGCATTGGCAAAGCCAAAGAAGTGCCTGTCGCCATCGAGAAAGCCAAAGCAGTTGCTCGCAAGAACATGATCCAGGTTCCTGTGGAAAATGGCACCATCCCCCACGACATCGTGGGCGCCAGCACCACCAGCCGCGTGATCCTGAAGCCCGCAGGTCCTGGTACCGGTGTAATCGCAGGTTCCGTGCCCCGCGCCATTGCCGAGCTGGCTGGCATCACCAACCTGCTCTCCAAGGAACTCGGTTCCAGAAACCAGATCAACGTGGCTTACGCTGTGTTCGATGGTCTCAAGAGCCTGAAGACCAAGAAGCAAGTGGAAGAACTGCGCGGAGGCGCACAATGAAAATCAAACTCGTTCGTAGCACCATCGGACGTCCTGGTGACCAGGTCGCTACCGTGAAGGCTCTCGGCCTGAAAAAAATCGGTGACGAGCGCGAAGTGCCCAACACCGATGCTGTCAAAGGCATGGTCAACAAGGTGAAATTCCTCCTGGAGGTTCAGGAATGAAACTGAGCGACCTCAAACCCACCCCCGGCAGCCGCAAAGACCGCAAACGCGTTGGTCGTGGTCCCGGTGGCACCGACAAAACCAGCGGCCGTGGCCACAAAGGTCAAAAGAGCCGTTCCGGTGCAGGCAAAGGCCACTTCTTCGAAGGTGGACGCAGCAGCCTGCTGAGCCGCCTGCCCAAACGCGGTTTCAGCCACGAAGGCATCGAGTACGCTCTGGTCAACCTGCGTGACCTTGAGCGCTTCGAAGCCGGCAGCACCGTGCAATTCGAAGACTTCATCATCAGTGGTCTGGTGCGCAACGGCAACCGTCCCATCAAACTGCTGGCTGCTGGTGAAGTCACCGGCGCTTACACCCTGCATGTGGACGCTGCTTCCCAGAGCGCCATTGCCAAAATCGAAGCCGCTGGCGGTAAAGTCATCCTCCCCGAGGAGGAGTAATGCTTCGGGCCTTCCGCGACGCATTTCGCATTCCTGAATTGCAGCGGAAGTTCCTGTTCACCTTGCTGTTGCTGGCCATTTACCGCCTGGGGAGCACCATTCCCACCCCAGGCGTGGACCACACAAGAATTGCAGAGGCTGCCGGCAGTGCTGGCAGCCTTCTGAGCTTGATCAGCAACATCTCGGGGGGGAACCTCTCGCAGTTCAGCATTTTTGCACTGGGGGTGCTGCCTTACATCACCGCCAGCATCATCATGCAAATTTTGACCACCTCCATCCCTGCTCTGGAAAAACTCCAGAAAGAAGGGGAGGAGGGGCGCAAAGCCATTGCCCAATACACCCGTTATGGGGCCATTGCTCTGGGCGCCATGCAAGCCCTGTTCTTTGCCATTCTGGTGGGTGAAGCCCAAAACGGTGCTTTCCTTGCCTCAGGCTGGGAGCCAGGCTGGATGTTCCGTTTGAATGTGGTCTTGACCCAGGTCGCCGGTATTGCATTCACCCTCTGGATTGGTGAGCGCATCACAGAAGTGGGCATCGGCAACGGGGTCAGCTTGATCATTTTTTCTGGAATTGCGGCCAGCTTCCCCAAAGCCATTTCCGATATCATCACCCTTTACAACGAAGAGGCCATTTCCCTGCTGGGCATTGTTGCATTCTTCTTGGTGATTCTGGCTGTGGTGATTGGCATTGTGCTGGTGTTGCAAGCAGAAAGACGCATTCCTATCCAGTATGCCCGCAAGGAAATTGGTGGAAAGCAGTACGCCAAACAGCAAACCTACTTGCCCATCAAACTGAACGGTGCAGGCGTGATCCCCGTGATCTTCGCCAGTGCTGTGATGACCATTGTGCAGGTGCTGGAACAGGCATTTGGTCAGGACAGTGAAGTGACCCGTTTTCTGGTCAAATACTTCGCTCTGAACACACCCACGGGAATTGCTCTGGATGTTTTGCTGGTGGTGGGATTCACCTTCCTTTACAACAGCATTCAGTTTGATCCCAAGCGCATTGCTGAAAACCTCCGTGAGAGCGGCGGATTCATTCCCAGCGTGCGTCCAGGTGTGGCCACTGCCGAGTACCTGAGTTTCATTTCCACCCGCATCACCCTCTGGGGAGCCATCTTCCTAGGGATTCTGGTGCTGGTACCTCAGGTCCTTCAAGCCACTTCAGGCATCAGTGGTTCGACTGTGTTCGTCTTCTCCGGCACAGGTCTGTTGATTCTGGTTGGTGTGGCTCTGGACACCCTCAAACAGGTGGAAGCCCAACTCACGCTGCGCAGCTACGATGGATTCATTTCCAAAGGCCGCCTGCGGGGAAGGCTGTAAACGCCAGATGCTTTTGAAAGAGAACCCCCTGAGGGTTCTCTTTTTCTTTGATGCAGCCTGCTTTTGTCACAACGCAAAGAGTTACAGGGATCTGTCTTCCCGTATGACCAGCGCTGGATGCAAAAGCACAACTGCGCGTTAGAATAGGGCCTATTAAAGTGTTGCGATGAATGCCTTAAAAACTTGCATTTTCATGGCAGCACTGGGAGGAGAAACATGAAGTCCAACAAAGTGATCATTTTCCTGGGGCCTCCCGGGGCAGGGAAGGGCACCCAGGCCATCCGTCTGGCTGCCGAACAGGACCTGCTGCAGATTTCCACTGGAGACATCCTGCGTGACCATGTCGCCCGCAAAACCGAACTCGGGCAACAGGTGGCTCCCATTCTGGCGGCGGGTCAACTGGTGCCGGATCAGATCCTGATTGCCCTGATCCGCGACAAACTGGCCAGCATGGAAAAAATCCGGGTGATTTTTGACGGTTTCCCCAGAACCAGAGCACAGGCCGAAGGTCTGGACATGCTGCTGGAAGAACTGGGAGCCCCCATTCACTCTGTGCCCCTCTTGGAAGTTCCAGATGAAGAACTGATTGCCCGCATTGTGGAACGGGGCAAAACCTCTGGCCGCTCTGACGACACCGAAGAAACCGCCCGTGCCCGTCAGGAGGTCTACCACACCAACACCAAACCCTTGGTGGACTACTACGCTGCCCGTGGGGTTCTCAAGCGTGTGGATGGCATTGGGAACATGGATGAGGTTTATCAGCGGATTGTGCAAGCTGTAGAGTGAAGGCCGAGAGCCCAGAGCCTGGGGCCGAGAGCAGAAGGCAGGGAGCAACCCACTTGTCATCCCTGTGCAATGACCTCAGGCCAAAGCTGAAGCTTAAAAGCAATGCCCTTGGCTCTCGGCCCTAGGCGTGGCGATGGAACATCGCCACTTCCCCTTGCAAAAAACACCTTTTGGTGGTACTCTTTTCTTTGGCTTGTTTTTTACAAGCCTTTTTAACGTGCGAAAGACGTAAGGCTGTAAAGACAAGACCCGATGACCCGGAGGACGCGTGGCGAAAAGACCAATCAAAGAAAATCGAGGAAAAAGCGAGAAGAAGCAAGACGACACCATTCGTGCAGAGGGCGTGATTCTGGAAGCCCTGCCGAACACCACGTTCAAAGTTCAACTCGACTCTGGACACGAGATCCTGGCTTACATCAGCGGAAAAATGAGAATTCACTACATCCGCATTTTGCCTGGAGATCGGGTCGTCCTCGAAATTTCGCCCTACGACCCCACTCGGGGCCGCATCGTTTACCGCAAGTAAGTCACTAACTGGCTGTAAAGCCATGAAGTGATATCTCTCTTTGACCCTGATCACAGGCCTTCTGGACTGTGACGAGACCAGAGAGGGGTGGAGCGCCAGCTGAGGCACTTTCACTTCGTTCAGAAAAGTTGGGTTTTTCCCACGGAACGGTCAAGTGAGAACTGCAGGAGGCGGCGCGAAGGAGAAAGACATGAAGGTTCAGACTTCCGTCAAGAAGATGTGCGACAAATGCAAAGTCATTCGTCGCCACGGCCGCGTTTTCGTGATCTGCGAAAACGTCAAGCACAAGCAGCGTCAAGGGTAAGGTGAATCATGGCTCGTATTGCAGGTGTTGATATCCCACGTGAAAAGCGCATTGAAATTGCGCTCACCTACATCTTCGGCATTGGTCTCACCCGTTCCCGCGAAGTTCTGGGACGCACTGGCGTCAACCCCGACACCCGCGTGAAGAACCTGACCGAAGCAGAAATCGCCAAGCTCCGCGAAGACATCGAGAAGACCTACAAGGTCGAAGGTGACCTCAAGAGCGAAATCGGTCAGAACATCAAGCGTCTGATGGACATCGGTGCCTACCGTGGCCTCCGTCACCGCCGTGGCCTTCCCGTGCGTGGTCAACGTACCAAGACCAACGCACGCACCCGTAAAGGTCCCCGCAAGACCGTTGCAGGTAAGAAGAAAGCCGCGCGGAAGTAAGGGTGAATTGAAATGGCTAAAGCTAAGACCAACACCAGAACCAAGCGTACCCGCCGTAACATTCCTCACGGCCGTGCTTACATCCACGCTTCCTACAACAACACCATCGTCACCATCACCGACATGGACGGCAACTCCCTCGCCTGGTCCTCGGGTGGCACCATCGGCTACAAAGGCAGCAAAAAAGGCACCCCCTACGCTGCTCAACTGGCTGCCGCTGACGCTGTGAAGAAGGCCCAAAGCACCTTCAACATGAGCCAAGTGGAAGTCGTGGTCCGTGGAACCGGATCTGGCCGTGAACAGGCCATCCGCGCCATTCAAGCCAGCGGCATTGATGTCAAATCCATCATGGATGACTCTCCCGTTCCCCACAACGGCTGCCGCCTGCCCAAGAAAAAGAGGATGTGAGTTAGATGGGTCGTTACCGTGGTCCAGTTGTTAAACTCAGCCGTCGCGAAGGCGTCAACCTGGCTGAAACCGAGAAAGTCCAAAAGTTCCTTGACCGTCGTCCCCGTCCTCCAGGACAGCACGGCGCTCGCCGCAGCAAAACCTCCGACTACGGGGTTCGTCTGCGTGAAAAACAAAAACTTGCCCGTCTGTACGGCGTGAACGAGAAGCAATTCCGCAACCTCTTCGAAGAAGCTTCCAACGTTCCCGGCGTGACCGGCACCGTGTTCCTTCAACTCCTGGAAAGCCGCCTGGACAACGTGGTTTTCCGCATGGGCATTGCTTCCACCCGCCGTCAGGCCCGCCAGTTCGTGGGTCACGGTCACATCTTTGTGAACGGCAAGCGCGTGGACATTGCTTCTTACCGCGTTAAAGCTGGCGACGAAATCTCCGTTGCAGAGCGCAGCAAGGCCATTGGTTTCATTCAAGAGAACCTGGAACTTGCCAAGAAACGCAAAGGCAGCCCCTGGCTCTCTCTGGATGCCGAAGCTGGCAAAGGTCAATTCCTGCGCCTGCCCGCCCGCGAAGATCTGGCCCTGCCCATCAACGAGAACTTCATCATCGAGTACTACTCACGTTAACGGAGGTTTACGTGGAGAACAAAAAACCGCAGCTTAAAGCACGCCTTGACGGGAATTACGGTGAATTTACCCTGGAGCCACTCAAACGTGGTTATGGCGTAACCATCGGCAATCCCCTACGCCGCATCCTGCTGTCGTCCATTCCGGGTACGGCGGTCACCAGCGTGTACATCGAAGATGTCCTGCATGAATTCTCCACGATTCCAGGCGTCACTGAGGACGTCATCCAGATCATCCTGAACCTCAAGGAACTGGTGGTGAAATTCCACGCTCCCGGCCCCAAGACGCTCACTTTGCGCGCTCAGGGTCCGAAAGTGGTCACTGCTGCTGACTTTGAAGTTCCCATGGACGCGGAAGTTGTGAACCGCGACCAAGTCATCGCCACCCTTGCTGAAGGCGGCAAACTGGTGATGGAAGTGCGTGTTGAAGAAGGCGAAGGCTATGTCCCTGCAGACAAGCACGCCATCAAAGACCGCATCAACTCCATCCCTGTCGATGCCATCTTCACTCCGGTGAAGCGTGTTGCTTACCACGTGGAAGACACCCGTGTGGGTCAGCAAACCGACTTGGACCGCCTGATCATCCGCGTCTGGACGGACGGCTCCACCGACCCCAAAATGGCCCTGGACAAAGCCGTGGAGATCCTGCGGAATGAACTCACTGTCTTCAGTGACACGGTAGAAACCACCCCGAGCCCCACTGTTGTGACCAGCATCCCCACGGTGCCTGTCACCACGGTGTATCCGGAAACGCCCATCATCACCAGCGTGAACATCAATCCCGAGCCGTTCCCTGAGCAGCTCCAGCCCCGAGTGACCCTCGATGGACTGGGCCTGACCACCCGGGTGCTGCACTCCCTCAAAGAGGAAGGAATTGATTCTGTGGATGCCCTGTGCGCCCTTTCGGACAGAGACCTCAAAAAGGTCCCTGGCATCGGGGAGCGTTCACTCGATGAGATAAAGCAACAGCTCGCCCTGCACGGACTGAGCTTGAAGGAATAAGGAGTAAGACATGCGTCACGGTAGAGCTGGCCGCAAACTGAACCGCAACAGCAGCGCACGTACCGCCCTGGCCCGCGCCCAGGCGACTGCCCTGTTGCGTGAAGGCCGCATCCAAACCACTGTAGCCAAAGCCAAAGAGCTGCGTCCTTTCGTTGAGCACCTGATCACTGTTGCCAAAGGCGGCGACCTGCACGCCCGTCGCGTGATCAGCAGCGACATCCACGACAAAGAAGTCGTGCGCAAACTGCTCGGCGAAATCGCCCCCAAGTACGCCAACCAGAACGGTGGTTACACCCGTATCCTCCGCGTCGGTGTGCGTCGTGGTGATTCCGCTCCTGTTGCCCTGATCGAACTGATCTGATTTCAACAGAGCATCTGCCCCTTCTCTGGAAAGAGAAGGGGTTTTTTGTTTTTGAGATCCCCCGTTGCTCGCCACCCCCTTTGTTAAGGGGGGACCGCAGAACGTCAGCGATGCGCGGGGGGATCTAACCTGCCCTCAGCCGCTCTGCCACTTCGCGGATCCGGTCAAAATCGGCATTGGCTCCACTGGTGATGGTCACCAGAGTCTCACCTGTGATGCCCTTTTGCTGAACGTATTTCTTTAAACCCGCCACCCCCAGAGCCCCTCCGGGTTCCATCAGGGTGCGGGTGTTTTCGTAGGTGTCGCGGATGGCCATGCACACCTCATGGTTGCTGACGGTGATCCAGTCATCCACGTATTGCTGGGCCATCTGGAAAGGGTGAAATCCAGCCTGTTTAACCGCCACAGCATCGACAAAAGTGTCCACGTGGTCCAGTTTCACCTGATGTCCGGCCTGAATGCTCTGGGTCATGGCGTTGGCATGCTCGGGTTCAACGCCGATCACCCGGATGTTGCTGCGGATGGTTTTCAAGACAGCAGCAATGCCAGCGATCAAACCCCCTCCGCCAACTGGCACGAAAACGGTGTATGGGTCTTTGGGGGCTTGCTTCAGAAGTTCAAGTCCGATGGTGGCTTGCCCTGCGATCACTTGCAGGTCATCAAAAGGGTGCACGAAAGTCAGGTTTTCCTGTTGCTGCAGAAGTCTGGCGAACTGCTCTGCTTCTGTGACGTTCTGACCGTACAGGACGACTTTTGCACCCCAATCTTCCACAGCTTGCACTTTGATGGCAGGGGCGATCTCTGGCATGACCACTGTGGCGTTCAGGCCCAGATGGTGGGCCGTGTAGGCCACCCCCTGAGCATGGTTTCCTGCAGAGACCGTGATGATGCCTCTGGCTTTTTCTTCATGGGTCAGGGAGATGATTTTCTGGCAGGCACCCCTCAGTTTGAATGAGTAAATGGGTTGCTGGTCTTCCCGTTTGAGCAGGATGCGGTTGCCCAGTTGTTTGCCCAGTTTGTGGGCCTCTTGCAAGGGGGTTTCGATGGCCAGATCGTAAACCCGGCTTCTGAGCACCTGTTCCATGAAGTTTTGGGTGGATGGGTTCATGCAGTCCTCCAGCGCAAAAGAAAAACCCCCAGCAGGATTTGCTGGGGGTCAGGGTGGCAACAGTCAAAGCCTACCCGAGGGGTCCCCCGAGTCGGCAAATAATTCGCACCACGAACATAAAAGCACTGTAGCACATCAGGGGAGGGGTTTGATCACGCGTGCAGGCAGGGGAGAGGAGATCACCAGAGAGGTGATGGGGGTGCAGTACGGCGAGAGCCTGTCCAGCACACTTTCCAGATGCCCCATGTCACGGACAGCCACTTTCAGCATGTAACTGTCTCCTCCAGTGATGCGGTGAAATTCGAGGGCCTCGGGGATGTTTTCGGTGATGTGGTCCAAAAAAGGGAATTTGTCTCCAGTGGCGCTCAGGCGGATGAATCCGATCAGGGGTCGGCCCAGAGCCGCCAGATCCAGATCGGCTTTGTAACCCCTGATGATGCCTGCATCTTCCAGTTTTTTCAGACGCTCTGCCACAGCAGGGGCAGTGAGGCCCACATGTCGGGCCAGATCTTTGTAGCTCATGCGGGCGTCTTGCTGCAGGAGGTCCAGCAGTTTCCATGAGACATCATCAAGGGTTTTGTTTTGTGGGGTCATTTGAATGGATTGTCGCAAATTTCAAAGGGTTTTTGGTGATGGGCTTTGGTTGTTGCGTTCCTCTGAAAGGGCAGAGCCGTTAAAATGTAAATACACAAAATCCACAAGAACCATGTCTCGAAAGGAGTCCACATGTCAGGCTTTAACACCAAAGCTGTGCATGCGGGTGGTGGTGCTGACCCTCAGACCGGAGCCCATGCCACCCCCATTTACCAGACCAGCACCTTCACTTATTTCGATGCAGAGCAGGGGCGTGCCCTGTTTGCAGGTGAAAGGGAAGGTTTCATTTACACCCGTATTGGAAATCCCACCACCAGAGCTTTGGAAAACAAAGTGGCAGCTCTGGAAGGTGCAGAAGATGCGGTGGCCTTCAGCAGTGGAATGGCAGCCATCAGTGCCTTGTTGGTGACTGTGCTCAAGGCTGGAGACGAGGTGGCCTTTCTGGACCCCATTTATGGAGGCACCGACGGATTTTTCTTCGAGATCCTCACCAAATTTGGAGTCACCATTCACCGCTGCCACGATCTGCAAGACTTGACACAAGTGCTCTCTGAAAAAGTCAAAGTGGTGTTCTTTGAGCCCATCACCAACCCGACCCTGAAGGTGTGGGATTTCTCCGAGGTGGTCAAACAAGCCAAATCGGTGGGTGCTCTGGTGGTGGTGGACAACACTTTCCCGACCCCTTACCTGTTTCGTCCTCTGGAGCATGGGGCAGATGTGGTGGTGCATTCTGCCACCAAGTATTTGTCAGGTCACGGCGACTTGATTGCAGGTTTGGTGGCAGGCAAGGCCGATCTGGTGCAGATGGTGCGCTTCGAAGGCCTCAGGCATCTGGGGGGAGCTCTGGGACCCTTTGAAGCATTTTTGCTGCTCAGGGGCATCAAAACCCTGCATGTGCGAATGGAAGCCCATTCCAGAAATGCTTTGCAAGTGGCACGTCACCTCCAAGGTCATCCTGCAGTGAAAGCCGTGCATTATCCGGGTCTGGAGTCCCATCCCAGTCACAAAGAGGCACAGCAGTACCTGAAAGCCTCTGGTGGAGTGCTGGCCATTGAACTGGATGGGGGTTTCCCGACCTGTGCCCGTTTTCTGGACAGCCTGAAACTGTTCACGCAGGCGGTGTCTCTGGGAGATGTGGAGTCTCTGGCCTGTCATCCTGCCAGCACCACCCACTCGCCCATGCCAGAGGAAGCCAGACAGGCTGCTGGCGTTACAGATGGCCTCGTGAGGCTTTCCATTGGCATTGAAGATCCTGAAGACCTGATTGCAGACCTTGAGCAGGCTCTGGCTGCATGTGCCATGGTGCATGAAATGGTGTGACTGCACAAAATGACGTGGACAGATTTGCTCGCTCTTGACTGTGTACAGTCCACTGTGAACTTGCCCGGTCCAGAGGCTAAACTGCTGACATGACACGGTTTTTGACCTTGCCGGGATGGGGCTCAAGTGGTCCAGAGCACTGGCAGACCCTCTGGGAGCAGAAATACGGCTTCGAGCGCGTGGAACAGCAAGACTGGGAAAACCCACAACTTCGTGACTGGGTGTCCTGTCTGGATGAGACCATTGGACAATCGGATGAACCCACCGTTCTGATTGCCCACAGTCTGGGGTGTCATGCTGTGGCCCACTGGGGATGCTGCGTGATCAACCATCCAGTGAAAGCTGCTTTGCTGGTGTCTCCTCCAGATTTGGACCAGCCTGACACTCCAGAGGCCGTCAAGGATTTCCTGCCCATGCATCTGGAAACCCTGCCGTTTAAAGTGCTGGTGGTGGCCAGTTCAGATGACCCTTATGCCGCTCTGGAACGCAGCAGGCATCTTGCAGAAAGCTGGGGTGGATCTCTGGTGGATGTGGGAGCAAAGGGCCACATCAATTCTGTCTCTGGTTTGCAGGACTGGCCTGAGGGTTACAGGTTGTTGCAAAGTTTGCTTGAAGGGTGATGCCCAACAACAAAAAAAGCGGACTCTGGTCCGCTTTTTTGCCTTGATAGGGTCAGTTTTTGACGGTTTCGAGGTGTTTCTCGATGACCTGTTTGAAGTGGGGTTTGCCACGGGCGCCCACAGTCACTTCAACGGGTTGGCCGTCTTTGAACAGGATCACGGTGGGGATGCTCATGACCCGAAATTTCATGGCGGTGGCCTGGTTGTCGTCGACGTTCAGTTTGGTGACTTTGACCTGACCTTCGTAGTCTCCGGCAAGTTCTTCAATGACTGGAGCGACCATGCGACAAGGGCCACACCAGGGGGCCCAGAAGTCCACAAGGGTGAGTCCTTCTTGAATGGTGCTGTCAAAGTTTTGATCGGTGATTTCTTGTGCCTTACCCATGTCTGTATTCTACCCTTTTGCCCCAAACCAATTGGGAGATAAGTTATACTTTAAAAAATAAAGCACAAAATGTGGATCTGTTATGATGGAAACATGCAAGATCGGTTCAAAGCAGGGGCAAGGCTGTTCAACAGGCGGGCCTACTGGGAGGCACACGAAGCCTGGGAAGCAGATTGGCGCACCGCTGAGGGAGAGGAGCGCAAATACCTCTCGGCTTTGATTTTGCTGGCTGCAGCCTTACACAAAAGATGGGTGCATGAAAATGTCAAACACCGTAATTTTGATAAAGCCCTTCGTTACTTAAATGATTTGCCCTGTCACTACGATGGGGTCAATCTGGATGCACTTAAGAATTCCGTGTGGGAAGCGTTGAGTGATCCTGAAGTCACCCCCAATATTCCTCTGGATTGAATCCCATTTCGCTTTACTCGGCTTGTGGATAAACCGTATACTGGGGGGTACCGTGTGAAAGCCGGGAAACAAAATTTTATTGATTGACCTCAAGGAGTGGACCTATGGAACGAGTGGCTTTGTTCATCGACGGCGCAAACGTGTACGCCGCTGCAAAACGGTTGGGTTGGAATTTCGATCACCGGAAGATTCTGGAGTATTTCGCGGAGAAAGGTCGCCTTTACAACGCGTTCTACTACACTGCAGTCCCTTACCCCATGGACGACAAGCAGAAGCGCTTCATCGATGCGCTGACCTACATGGGCTACACCGTGCGCACCAAACCCCTGCGTGAAATCACCGACAGCGAAACCGGTGAAACGCACCGCCGTGCCAACCTCGACATCGAGATTGTCACCGACCTGCTGGCAACCACCGACCTTTATGACACCGCCATCCTGCTGACCGGAGACGGCGACTTCGAGCGTCCCTGTGAAGTGCTTCGCTTCAAAGGCAAACGCGTGATTGTGGCCAGCATCCCCGAGATGACCAGCTACGAGCTCCGCAATGCTGCAGACGAGTACATCGACCTCAAGGACATTCGTGGTTCCGTGGAGCGTCCTGGTTACCGCCTGCCCAGCGAAATGCGCACCGAAACCAAACCCTACTACATGCCCTCCAGCGACTCTGACGATTCTGAAGAGTACTGAATCCAGGCACATCAACACTGGCAGATCAAAGCGCAGGGGAAACCCTGCGTTTTTTGTTGCAGAAGGGCATGCCGAGGGCCGAGAGCACAGGGCCGAGGGCACAAAAAGCTTCAGCAAAAGCTTTTCGGGCGTAGCACACTACTCCCCTACCTATCCCTTGACGATTTTTTGTGGGTAGAACATGATGCTCTCGGCTCTCGGCTCTCGGCTCTCGGCTCTCGGCTCTCGGCTCTCGGCAACAGGGCAACAGGGCAACAGGGCAAGGCTCTCATCCCATTCAGCTTTCTGTTTGACCAGACCGGATATAATGCTCTCTCGGATGGAGACTTTACCAATTGCACTTGATGCCATGGGCAGTGACTTCGGACCCGGCGTGTTGGTGGCCGGTGCTCTGGAAGCTGCACAGTTGGGCATTCCGGTTTTGCTGGTGGGCGATCAAGCCCAGATTCAGGCAGAACTGGCCAAACACCCCTCAAACAGCAAGATTCAGATTCATCACACCAGTGATGCCATCTCCATGAACGACCACGCTTCGGATGTGCGCCGCAGACCCGAGGCCAGCATCAACGTGTGTACCCGTCTGGTCAAAGAGGGGAAAGCAGGTGCGGCTGTCTCCATGGGCCACAGTGGAGCCACCATGGCCAGTGCCCTGTTCACGCTCGGGCGCATCAAGGGCATTGACCGCCCAGCCATCATGGCTTACATTCCTTCCCAAAAAGGATTCTGTGCTCTGCTGGACGTTGGAGCCAATGCAGATGTGAAGGCCCAGTACCTGCAACAGTGGGCTGTGTTGGCCTCCGCTTATTATCAGGCGGTTCACAACCGCAGCAGGCCTTCAGTGGGTTTGCTCTCCATCGGAGAGGAAGAGCACAAAGGCAACGCTCTGGTGCTTGAAGCCCATCCTTTGCTGAAAGCCACGCCAGAGATCCACTTTTATGGCAACGTGGAAGGCAAAGACATCTTCAAAGGCACCACCGACATCATCGTGACCGATGGTTTCACTGGAAATGTGGTTCTGAAGACCGCTGAGGGAGAAGCCAAAGTCCTGATGGGCTGGATCAAAGAAGCCCTGACCAGCACTTTTGTGGCCAAAATTGGCGCTTTGCTGGCCAAACCTGCCCTCAAGAAAATCACCCAGAGGGTGGACCCCAGCGAGTATGGGGCCAGTGTGCTGCTCGGGGTGCAGGGATTGGTGTTCATCGGGCATGGCAGTGCAGATGTCAAAGCCGTGAAAAACGCCGTGCGGGTGGCCCACGAAGCCTACCAGAAAGATGTGCTGGGCAAATTGCGCACCCTGTCCAACACGTCTGCAAATTAAGTTTTGCTGAGGCGGCAAGCACAGCATTCTTAAGGTTTTTTGTTAGCCTGAGTACCATGTTGGATGTTTTGCAACCTCAGATGATCATCACATTGGTGCTCCGGCTTGCAGTGCTTTATGCGCTGTGGGTGATGGGCTTGAAAACACTGCGCTTTGCGGAAACCCACGCCGAGCGTTCGGTGGGCGCAAATGACCTCAAACTCTTCCGTCTGATACGCATTGGATGGGGGGTTCTGGTGGTTTACATGGCTGTGGTGGTCGGCATTTACAGCCTGCGTCTGGAACAGTACGCCGCCTTTTACCAGCAAGGCAATGAAGTGGTGGCGTGGTTCACGCAGGTGGTGGGTCGCATTGTGGCGGTGGTCCTTTTGAGTTACGTGGCCCTCAGGGTGGTCAACCAACTGGCAGAGCGCATTGTGCCGGGGAGTGAGTTCAGCAGGCGTACAGTGCGGGTCAGAACCCTGACCGGGGTGCTGCGCAGCACAGCCACTGTGGTGATTGTGATTCTGGCTTTTGTGATGGTGCTCGACAATCTGGGTGTCCGGTCCAGTGCGTTGCTTGCCTCGGTGTCGGTGTTGGGTCTGGCCGTGTCTTTTGGGGCCCAGAGCTTGATCAAAGACATTTTCTCGGGGTTTTTCATTTTGCTGGAAGACCAGTATGGGGTGGATGATTCCATCATCGTGAACAACAACCCCAACCTCTCTGGCGGGGTGGAAAAACTGAATTTGCGGGTGACCCATTTGCGGGCTCTGGATGGCACCGTCCACATCATTCCCAACGGGCAGATCCAGACGGTCAGTGTCCAGAGCAAAGAGTGGAGCCGTTTTGTGGCCAACATCAACGTGGGCTACGATGCCGATCTGGACAAAGCCATTGCAGTGATCAAACGGGTGGCTGGAGAGATTTACGAAGATCCCGAGTGGAAGGACCACTTTCTGGAGGCCCCTGAAGTGCAAGGGGTCACCAGCATGGCCATGGATTCCATCACCCTGCGTGCCCTGTTCAAGGTGCTTCCCAAATCCCAGTGGGCTCTGGGACGTGAGTTCAATTTGCGGATCAAGAAGGCTCTGGATGCCGCTCAGGTGGTGATTCCTGCCACCAAGAAGACGGTCAGTTTCGGTCCAGAGACCCTGCATGTGGAAGTCAAGGACTCAAAAGAAGACAAAGCAGAGAAAGGGCAGGACAAAGACAAACCTGCATCCACAGACCTGAAGAAAGGCCCTGAGAACAAGTCTTGATCACAAGTCCTGAGGCGTCTGGGAAAGGCAGATGTCCAGTTCAACCGGGTTCAAATTCAGCATTCCAGAGCATCTCAGGATATAATTTGTGTTTGTGTGATCGCTTTGGATCCAAAGCGACCGATCCTGTCAGAAACCAGAAGCGGAATTTTCTTCTGCTGACACAATGAAACACTCTTGAAGGAGGCACAATACGTGAAACGAGTTGTGATTACAGGTGTGGGTCCGGTGACCCCCATTGGTGTGGGTGCCGCCGAATTTCTGGAGGGCCAGCACTCGGGCAAGAGTGGCGTGGGCCCCCTGACCCACTTTGATGCAAGCATGCTGAACAGCCGAATTGCTGGAGAAGTCCACATGGATTTCTCCCAGTGGATCGATCCCAAAGAAGGCAAGCGCATGGACCGCTTCGTCAAACTGGCGATGGTGGGTGCGGCTCTGGCCATCAAGGATGCCGGCCTTTCCGAAGAAGACGTGGCCGGAGAGCATGCCGGTTCCTTGATTGGCAGTGGCATTGGAGGTCTGGAGTCTTATCAAGATGCTGCTGTGACCTTTGTGACCAAAGGGGCCAACCGGATTTCTCCCTTCTTCATTCCCACCATGATCGCCAACATGGCAGCCGGTCAGGTGGCCATGCGTTATGGCTTGATGGGACCCAGTAGCACCGTGGTGACCGCCTGTGCCACCGGAAGCGGTGCTGTGGGCGATGCTTTCCGCATCATCCAGAGGGGCGAAGCCGACATCATGATCACCGGCGGGGCAGAAGCCGCCCTGACCGGCATGTCCATGGGCGGATTTGCCAGCATGAAGGCCCTCTCCACCCGCAACGATGAGCCCCAGAAAGCCAGCCGTCCATTCTGCAAATCCAGAGACGGTTTCGTGATGGGTGAAGGTGCAGGCATTCTGGTTCTTGAAGAACTGGAACACGCCCTGAAACGTGGAGCCCGCATTTACGCCGAAGTGGTGGGTTATGGCACCAGTGCCGACGCTTACCACATGACCATGCCTGCTCCAGAGGGACGGGGTGCCGCTCTGGCCATGCGCCGTGCCCTCAAGAGTGCAGGCGTGGCTCCAGAGCAAATTGGCTATGTGAATGCCCACGGCACCTCCACACCTGCCAATGACCTTGCGGAAACCCAGGCCCTGAAATCGGTGTTTGGTGACCATGCCAGCAAGCTTGCAGTCTCCAGCACCAAATCCCAGACCGGGCACTTGCTCGGGGCTGCGGGTGCAGTGGAGGCCATTGCCTGTGCACAGGCCCTTTACAACGGGGTTTTGCCTCCCACCATCAATTACGATGATCCCGATCCTGAACTGGACCTCGATTACATCCCCAATCAGGCCAGAACCCAGCAGGTCGAGTACGCCATGTCCAACTCTTTCGCCTTCGGCGGACAGAACGCCGTGCTGGTCTTCAAGCGTTACGTTTGAGTTGCGAATACACAAAGTTCAGTTTTTTAACCGCTCGCAAGAGCGGTTTTTTTATGGTATGAATACGGTAACTCAAAATTGTATACAGCAGCTCGGGCTGCTGGAAAGGATCATGCATGGAAAGCACTTTACCCACCTGCACGGTGGTCCGTTCCGAAGAGCAATACCGTGGCAAACAGGGCCTCGATTACCAGAGGGGCATCTCTGCGCAGAGCACCGGGTCCACAGGTCTGTGCATGCACCTGAACACTTTTCCTCCGGGTGCCAGAGCCAGAGCCCACCTTCACGACCACCACGAAACGGCCATTTACATGCTGAAAGGCGAAGTGGGCATGTGGTACGGCGAGAACCTGAAAGAGCACATGGTGGTTCGTGCAGGAGATTACCTCTACATTCCGGCCAACATGCCCCACTTGCCTTACAACATGAGTGAAACCGAGGAAGCAGTGGCCCTCCTTGCCCGCACCGATCCCAACGAGCAGGAAAGCGTCACCTTGCTGCCAGAGCTTGATCTCATTCACGTTTGACCCAACCCTCTGGCTGGTGGGTGAGGTGTGCTTGCCCACCAGTTTTTGTTCTGGAACCTCTCCTGCTTGCATAGAACTCTGCCCATCACCTGACACTCCCCTGATCTGACCATCATGGAGGCGGTCTAGAATGGAACTTGATCATGTCAGTGGAAAGTCATCACAACCTCGATAAACTGCCCAGAGAGGCCTACCTGAACCGTGAATTGGCCTGGCTGGAATTCAATGAGCGGGTGCGACACGAAGCCACACATCCCAAAAATCCTCCTCTGGAACGATTGAAATACACCGCCATTTGCGGCAGCAACCTCGATGAATTTTTCATGGTGCGGGTGGCTGGAATCCACCGGCAGATCGCAGCCCATGTGCGCACCCACACCCCGGATGGCCTGACCCCCCACCAGAACCTTGATCTTGTGCGCAAACACATGCCCGAGATGATGGCCAACATCCAGAGAAACCTGCAAACCAATCTGGAAAACCTTGAAAAGCACGGCATCCAGTTTGTGAAGTACGCAGAACTGGACGATGAAGCCCGCGAAAACCTCAGGCAGTATTACCTCAAAGAAGTGCACCCGGTGCTGACCCCTCTGGCCGTGGATCCGAGTCACCCTTTCCCCTACATTTCCAACC
Organism: Deinococcus misasensis DSM 22328; assembly: GCF_000745915.1. Taxonomy (NCBI): domain Bacteria; kingdom Thermotogati; phylum Deinococcota; class Deinococci; order Deinococcales; family Deinococcaceae; genus Deinococcus; species Deinococcus misasensis. The sequence continues at coordinate 54,908 of NZ_JQKG01000018.1, read as the reverse complement.
TGAGTCTGAACCTCGCGGTGATTCTGGAAGAAGACGAGGGCATTGAACTGGCCCGTGTGAAAGTGCCTGTGGGGGTGTTGCCCAGAGTGGTCAAGATCTCCGATGGGCGCTACATGTTTCTGGAAGACCTGATTGCTGCGCACCTTTCTGAACTGTTCCGGGGTCGCACGGTTCTGAGCAGTCATGTGTTCCGCGTCACCCGCAACACCGACTATGAATTTGAAGAAGAGGAGGCCGAAGACCTGCTGGCCACCATTGAAGACGGTCTCAGGCGCAGGCGTTTTGGTGCGGTGGTGCGTCTGGAGGCCAACCCGGACATTCCCGAGCGCTTGCTGTCCGAATTGACCGAGCGCCTCAGGCTCAGCCGTCAAGATGTGTTTTTGCTGTCCGGTCCTCTGGGCGTGGCAGATTTCATGGGTTTGGTGGGCATTTTGTCACCCCTCCATCCCCATTTGACTTATGTGCCTTATGTGGCCAGCATTCCCGATCTGGAAGGGGAGGAGGGCATTTTCTGTAGCCTTCAGCAGCAGGATTTCTTGATGCATCACCCTTATGAATCCTTCGAGGCGGTTTTGCAGTTCATCGAGGAGGCCGCACAGGATCCAGATGTGCTGGCGATCAAACAGACCCTTTACCGCACAGGCGGAGACCGGCGTTTGCTGCGTGCCCTGACCCGTGCCGCCGAGGCAGGCAAACAGGTGGTGGCCCTTGTGGAACTCAAGGCCCGTTTTGATGAGCAGCGCAACATCACCTGGGCCAGAGCTCTGGAACGTGCAGGGATTCACGTGGTGTACGGTCTTCCCAAACTGAAAACACACGCCAAGGTGACTCTGGTGGTGCGCCGTGAACAAGGAGGCCTGAGGCGTTATGTTCACATCGGCACCGGAAACTACAACCCGAGAACCGCTGCCATGTACACCGACATTTCTTTCCTGACTTCCGACAAGGACATCTGCATTGATGCCAGCGAGTTGTTCAACCGCCTGACCGGTTACGCCGAGGCCACCTACCGCAAAATGCTGGTGGCCCCAGAGCGCATGCGCCATGATTTTTATGCCTTGATTGACCGTGAGATTCAGCAAGCGAAAGCAGGGCAGCCTGCAGCCATCACTGCCAAGATGAACAGCCTCACCGATCCGGGACTGATTCAGAAGTTGTATCAGGCTTCGCAAGCAGGGGTGCAGATCCGCCTGATCATCCGTGGGGTGTGTTGCCTGAAGCCCGGTGTGCCTGGCCTGAGCGACAACATCGTGGTGCGTTCCATCATCGGGCGTTTTCTGGAACATGCCCGCATTTATGCGTTTTTCAATGCTGGAGCCAGCGAAGTGTACATTGGCAGTGCAGACTGGATGACCCGCAACCTGAACCGGCGCGTGGAGGTGGTGGTCCCCATCCGGGGCAGCAAGCACCAGCGTTACCTGCAAAACCTGCTGGAAGCCGAGTGGCGTGATACCCGTGGAAGCTGGCAGCTTTTCCCGGACGGCAAATGCGAAAAAGTGCGTGGCAGCAAAACCTTCAGCTCCCAGAGGCACTTCATGCTCAAGCACGGTGCTCTGGAAGAAGTGGAAGACTGAACTTTACTGCGTTTATCAGTGAAACAGGAGGCTTCGTCTGAAGCCTCCTGTTTCAAAAAACCTTTTCCAGAGAGACATCCTTTTATTCTTCTGTCAAATGCTTTAAACAAGGACCAAAAAAACAGGAGGCTTTCTCAGGCCTCCTGTTCCAGTTTTGAACATGAAAACCTCTTATTTATCTGTCAAATGCTTTAAAATTTGCGCACTGGAATCAGGTGCTGGGCAATGTAGCGCAGCACATCTCGGGTGCGGTGGGCTCGGGTTTCGGTGATGGGCTTGAGCAGGATCCATGCACTGGCGCGCATCACCCCGGCCAGAATGAACAGCGCATGGTAAGCGTGGGTGTTGCCAAAGATCAAAGGAAACCACTCCATCAGGGCACCGCTGATGATGCCCCCCAGAAACCCAGTAAACCCGGTCAGCAAATTGAACATGCCAAAGTAGGAAGCTCGGGTTTCGGCTGGACTGCTGGCGAGCACCAGATTGAACAGTGCAGGTCCGATGGCACCCCAGGCCACCGCATCAAACACCGCTGCAGCCCAGAGGTACCCCATGTTTCCGGTGATGCCTCCCAGCATCCAGCACAGAGGCATCAGGGTTCCGGCCACAAAGGTGCCAATCGCCAGCACAGGTTTGTTGCCCCAGCGGTCTGCCACTGCTCCCCACAAGGGCATCAGCAGCATGGCTGAGATGCTCGCCACGGCGGTCCAGAGGGCCAGCATGGTGAAACTCATTTTCACCACTTTCAGGAAGTAAGGGAACACAAAACCCGAGCACAGCATCACCGCAACCATCCAGTAGGCTGCAAAGCCCAGATAACGGCGGAAATTGAGGTCCCTGAGGGGAAGTGCAAAAGTGTCCAGCAGTTTGAAGCGCAGCACTTTGCCTTCGGGTTCGTGGTGTTGCTTCAGGAAGTATCCACCCAGCAAGGCACATCCTACCCCGAGCAGCAAAACCAGCTGGAAATTGTAGGGCTCTGGAAGGCGGTCCAGCAACCATCCAGCCAGCAGGTTTCCCAGCATGCCGATCACGCCCACCAGTCCGGTTCGGAAGCCCATGTATTTGCCCCGTTCTTCCTCGGGGATCACATCGCCCATCCATGCCTGCCAGAGGGTGCCTGCTGCGGCTTGAAGGGCACTGGACAGGGCCACCAGCAACACCACAAAGGTGGGCCTGAAGGCTTCAGGAATGTTGAAAAGAGGCAAGAGGGCTGCCAGCACCCAGAGGCTTCGTCCCAGCACTGCGGTCAGCAGGGTCAGGTCTTTGCGTTTGCCCAGTCTGCCTGCCCACCATGCTGCAAACGGGCTGATCATCTGGGCCAGCAAGGGGACGCTGGCCACCAGAGCCAGTTCGCTGGGTTTGGCCCCGAGGTAAATCATGAACCCGGTCAGCACAATTCCGGTGGTCCAGTTGAGGAAAATCTGGCTCATGCTGCCTTCAAGAAGCGAGTAGAACATGGTGCGACGGACAGGATCACGGGGGGCAGACAACATACATTTCGAGCCTACACCCGCCTTTTTGGACTAAGCCATTTGTCGGATGCCCATTTTGTATACAACTTTCGAAGTGCTGTGCCAGCAGGCGAATCAGAGGGTTTTGAGCAGTTCCAGCGCTTCCCTTTGGTCCTCTTTGTCCCAGTAGGTCAGGGCAGGCATGCTGGTGGCCCGTTGCAGGTGTTTTCTGGCATCCTGCAGGTGTTTGGCTTTCAGGCGTTTGTTTTTGTTGCCCAGAATGATCAAGGCCTTGGCAAAGTTCAACTCATGGGAGACCACAGCAGATTCCAGTTCAATGGCTTTTTGCAGACGGGGCAGGATTTCGGCTTCATTGCCGCCAAAAATCCCGGCAGTGAGGGTGCCGTACTTGATCACGTTGGCATGCCACATCGCCAGACCCACCTGTGCAGAGGCATAATTGGGACTGTATTGCACGGCTTTTTCAAAGAGCGCTCTGGTTTCACCCAGAGCGCCCAATCCACCCACAGCCCCTTTCAGAACCGCCTGCCCTCCAAGGGCTTTGGAGAGCTGGTAGTAAGCTGCTCCATTCTTGGGGTTCAACTCAATGGCTTTTCGGGCGTACTTTTCAGCCTGTTCCAGCGGTTCCAGATTGGCTTTGTCCGTGATGTGCTTGCGCACGCTCAGCACCAGAGCTTCTGCTGCGAGGGTGTAGGCTTCAGAGGTTTTCAGCTCCAGAGCCCCTTGAACGGTTTCTTGGACCTGACCGGCAGCCAGACTTTTTTTGAGCTCGGGCAGGCTTGCCGCAAAACCTTGCACAGCCAGCATCATCACAACCACAGAAAGCCACTTCACAACAAGCATTGTCCATGATCTAGCATCTTGCAAAAAGGGTCCGAATTTCAATTGGTTCGTGGCCTGAAACCACCAAAAAGAACCCGGCTGCAATTTGCCGCTTGCAGCCGGATCGATCAAGGATGGAAAGGGAGTAGATTTGCGTGGTTAAGATTGAAGCGCTTCCATTTTATCAGAAAGACCAAGAGACAGATGAGAAACACTTCAAAGGGAGGGGGATTTGACTCCCCCTCCGGGGAGATGGTTAAGCCCAGCGGATCAGGCCAAGTTCCAGAGGTGTGCTGAGGTCAGACACGTAAGGAATCACCCGTGCGCCCACTTCGAAGGTGCCGCTCTCAGGGAGGGCCACTTCGCCAGCGTACTCGGCCCAGCCGTCTTGACTGCTTTGCAGGGTCAGGACACCGAAGGTGCGCACATCGTCACTCTGGCGGCGGATGACGCCTTCCACACGCAGGGTGTTGGGATCGATGCCAGCGGTTTGCACACGCACGTACACCTTCACAGCGTCGCCGGGTTTGGCATGCTCGGGAAGTTCACTGAAGGCTTCCACGTGGAGGCGGCTCCACTGCTGGCGCACCCAGTTCTTCCAGCCAGCGATGTGACGCACGGCTTTCAGGTCTTCTTTGCTGATGCTCTGGGCGCGGGCGTCCAGGGTCTGGTAGTACTGCTTGGTGTAGTCGATGACCTGACGGGCCATGCTGAACTGGGGAGCCACAGACTTGATGGCAGCACGGGCGATGTTCATCCACTTGTGGCGCAGTTTGGAGTCGTCGCGCTCGTAGTAGGCGGGCACGATGTGGTTTTCCAGCAGGTCATACAGGCTGTAGGCGTCTGCGTCGTCCTGAACATCGAGGTTCTCGTATTCGCGTTCTTCACCGATGGCCCAGCCGTTGGTGTTGACGGGATCGTGGCCTTCCACCCACCATCCGTCAAGGATGGAGAGGTTGGGGCTTCCGTTGAAGGAGGCTTTCATTCCAGAGGTGCCGGAAGCTTCCAGAGGACGGCGGGGGTTGTTCAGCCACACGTCCACGCCCTGCACGAGGTGACGGGCCACTTCCATGTCGTAGTTCTCCATGATCACGATCTTGCCTTGCAGCTCGGGGTCCTGAGCGTAACGGTAGATCTGCTGGATGAACTCTTTGCCGGGGTTGTCGGCGGGGTGTGCTTTACCAGCGAACACGAACTGCACAGGACGCTCGGGGTTGTTCACGATGCGCTTGAGGCGCTCAAGGTCGCGGAACAGGAGGGTGGCGCGTTTGTAGGTGGCGAAGCGGCGGGCAAAGCCGATGGTCAGGGTGTGGGTGTCGAGCACTTTTTCAGCGCTGGCCACGCGGGCTGCACTGGCACCGTGACGCAGGTACTGGCGCTTGAGGCGCTCACGCACAAACTTGGCCATTTTCTTCTTGAGGTCGTGCAGGGCCTGGGTGAACTCGGCGTCAGGAATTTTGTCCAGATCGTTCCAGAGGTCTTTTTCGTGCACGCGCTCTTTCCAGTCCTCGGGGAGGTGCTGGTCAAACAGGTCGCGCAGTTCCTGAGCAAGGAAGGTCAGGGTGTGGGCACCGTTGGTGACGTGACCGATGGGCACTTCGGTGTGGTGTGCGCCGGGGTACAGGAAGTTCCACATCTTGCGGGACACTTCGCCGTGCAGGGCAGACACCCCGTTGGCGGCTCTGGAGAGTTTCAGGGCCAGCACGGTCATGCTGAAGGTGGGACCCCAGGGCTGGTCATGGCGGGCAAGTTCTTGGAACTCTTCGCGGCTGACGTTCAGGGTGTGGTACCAGCTGCCGAGGTAACGGTCAATCAGGTCCATGGGGAAAGCGTCGTTTCCGGCAGGCACAGGGGTGTGGGTGGTGAACAGGGTGCTGGCAGCGGCCAGTTCCACAGCTTCACGGAAAGACAGCCCGAGTTGCTGCTCGAATTCGCGCACACGCTCGATGCCGAGGAATGCAGCGTGGCCTTCGTTCATGTGCCAGATGGCGATGTTTTCATTCAGGGCACGCAGGGCACGCACACCACCGATGCCCAGAATCATTTCCTGAGCGATGCGCATTTCCTGATTGCCACCGTACAGGCGGGCGGTCAGGTTGCGGTCTTCAGGGGAGTTCTCGGGGACGTTGGTGTCCATCAGGTAGACCTTGATGCGGCCCACTTGCAGGATCCACACCCGGGACTGCACGTCGCGGCCCAGAATGTCCACGTGCACGCGCAGTTCACGGCCATCTTTGCGGGCCAGTTCGATGGGCAAGGTCGAGAGGTTTTGCTCGTCGTAGCGCTCTTGCTGCCAGCCGTCTTTGTCCAGCAGTTGGGTGAAGTAGCCCTGATGGTAGAGCAGACCCACGCCCACAAAAGGCAGACCGAGGTCAGAAGCGCTCTTGCAGTGGTCCCCGGCCAGCACGCCCAGACCGCCCGAGTAGATGGGGAGGCTTTCGGCGTAGGCAAACTCGGCGCTGAAGTAGGCGATCTTGCCCGAGAGTTTTTGTTTCTGTTTGGAGTACCAGGTCTTCTTCTGCTTGATGTAAGCATCGAAGTCTTTGATCACCTGGTCGTAACGTTCAAGGTAGTCGGGGTTTTTGAGGACAGCCTGCAGGTCTTTCTGGCTGACTTCGATCAGGGTGCGCACGGGGTTGTTGTGGTAACGCTCCCAGATTTCAGGGTTGAGTTCCTGATACAGCTCCTGTGCTCTGGGGGTCCAGGACCAGTAAAGGTTATAGGCCAGATCCTGCAAACGTTCGATGCGCTTGGGCAGGCTGGGCATCACAGTGACTTTGGTAAGGGTGTTCATGGCTCTCCTCCAGAGATCCTGACCAATTTCGCAACCTTCAAAGACCAAAAAGGCCATTTTTCAGGGGTTGTGGGGTTTTGGTCATGGTGAGTGGTAGGTTTATGCTACACATCACTCCTAAAAAATGCAAATTTGTAATGAAGATTAGGCCTTTATTCTTTTGTGAAACGGCATTTTTTGACCGTCAACATTTTTTATTGAAAAAATAGGATTTCTGGGGATTTTGGGGTGGAAAAGAAACTTTCTATTGAAATGTAAGAAATTCAGTCCGGTTTTGAGCCTGTGGAAAATCTGCAGTAGACCAGCGATTTTCCTTGGATTCAGACCATTCTCAATTTTTGGAGGCAGATTGGGTATCTTTGTTTTTAAATTCACAAGCACATTTTTCTCCATGTAACAACAAAAACGGACCCGAAGGTCCGTTTTTGTTGAACATTTCAAACTTGTTACACTTTCAAAGTGACCTGTTTTGAGGACAAAATCCAGAGGTTTTTGTAGGCCAATCCCAAAAAGCCCATTCAGATCTCTATGGGAACGTCTACACCCAGCTCTGCAAGGACCGTTCGAATGGCCTGAGCATCAATTCCGGCCTGGGCATGGATGGAGGAGACCTCTGCATGGTCATAGAACTGGTCAGGAATGCCCAGAACCCGCACTTTGGGACTGAGGCCCCGATCTGCCAGAAACTCCAAAACCGCTGAACCAAACCCTCCCATCTTCTGGTGGTCTTCAACCGTCACAATGGCTCTGGCGGTGCGGCCAATGTATTCCAGCATCTCCTCATCGAGCGGCTTCACAAAGCGGGCATTGACCAGACCCACCTGTGGAAGGTCTTGGACGGCTTTTCGGGCATACTCCAGAGCTTTCCCACCTGCCAGAACCACCACGTCTTCGCCGGGGTTCAGCCATTCCCAGGAACCCCACTCGATTTCAGGCCAGGTGCCTTCAGGAACCTGATCGGTGTTGCCTCTGGGGTAACGGATGGCCACAGGACCACCTTGTTTCATGGCGGCTTTGAACATTGCACGCATTTCAGAGGTGTCTTTGGGCAGGGCCACCGAAACATTAGGAATGGTTCGCAGGTAAGCGATGTCAAACACCCCATGGTGGGTTGCTCCGTCTGCTCCGACCATTCCCCCACGGTCAATGGCAAAGATCACAGGCAGGTCTTCGATGGCCACATCGTGCAGGACCTGATCGAATCCCCGTTGCAAGAAGGTGCTGTAGATGGCGACCACAGGCTTCAGACCTTGCAGTGCCATGCCTGCGCCCACAGTCACGGCCACGTCTTCAGCGATGCCCACATCGGTGTAACGGTGGGGATGGGTCTGGCTGTATTTCACCAGTCCAGAGCCTTCACGCATGGCCGGGGTGATCACAAACAGGCGTGGATCCTCCTTGGCCAGCTCGATCATGGCATCACCAAAAGCCGTGGACCAACTGTAACCTTTGCTGGCCGGTGCTTTGCCAGTGGTTGGGTCGTGCGGAACAGCACCGTGCCACTTGATGGGGTCTTTCTCGGCGTATTCCAGCCCTTTGCCTTTTTTGGTGACCACGTGCAACATGGTGGGGCCTTCAAGGTCTTTGACTTTGCCCAGAATGTACACCAGTTGCTCAAGATCGTGGCCATCAATGGGCCCGACGTAACGCACATTCATGGCTTTGAAAGGGTTGTCTGAAGCCGGATCAAAGAAGTTGCGTGCACTGTCTTTGGCTCTGGACATCATCTGGGCCAGAGGACGACTGAAGGCCTGAATGGCTTTCTTGCCTGCATCTTCGACATCCTGAAACCAGCGTTGCACTTGCAGGGTCCGCATGTACCGATTGAGGGCCCCCACGTTTTCCGAAATGCTCATTTCGTTGTCGTTGAGGATGATCAGCATGCGTTTTTGCTGGAAGCCAATCTGGTTGATGGCTGCCAGAGCCATTCCGCCGGTCAGGCTTCCGTCTCCGATCACAGACACAATGTTGTAATCCTGTCCGAGGGCATCTCTGGCGAAAGCCATCCCCAGAGCGTTGGCCAGGCTGGTGCTGGCGTGACCCACCGTGATGGCATCGTGTTCAGATTCGCTGACTTTGGTGAAGCCGGACAGGCCACCTTCTTTGCGGATGGTTTGCATGCGGTCGCGGCGGCCAGTGAGGATTTTGTGGGCGTAAGCTTGATGTCCAACATCAAAGAGAATGCGGTCTTTGGGACTTTCAAAAACGTGGTGCAAAGCGGTGATCAGTTCAACGGCACCCAGACTGCTGGCAAGGTGTCCACCTCCAGTGGCACACACCCGGATGATTTCCTGACGCAGTTCATCCGCGACCTGAGAAAGTTCTTCCCGGGAGAGGTTTTTGAGGTCCTCGGGTCCATTGATGTGGTCCAGTAGCACAATCGTGTCCTTTCCAGCAGGTTCATTGACCTGCATTGGTGCTTTTTAAGACGAAGCCATCCGGGGTCAGCACTTCACCGACATACGGTACAAAGTAAAACTCTTTTGACTCGGGCAGGATGTCCTTTGCCCCAATCAGTTGGCGGGTCACCACCCACACAGAGTACGACTGGTTGCTGGTGTTGAGTTTCACAGTGCGTTGATCGAGCACCGTGTAGCGGTACTCCACATCTGCTTTGTCACGGACACCGCGGCCATCCAGCAAGGTGATTTGGGTTTTTCCAGACCAGCGGGCACCCACCTTCCAGGCTTTGATGGAAGGGTATTCTTGCATGGGAGGGTTCAGGGCAATTTTCGCTCCAGGAACGGTCATGCCATGGAGGTACACCCCTTCATCGGTGTAGGTGCGGAAGTATTCTCGTTCCACGCCGCGACCCACCAGAGCAAAACGGGTGGCGACCTCCTCACCGAACAGGGTGTTGCCTTCCACGGTCATGCGGTATGGAGGGGCATCAAGCCGATCGTCCTGCAACAGGAATTCCCACTGAAGTCCCAGTTCGTGTGGGTAGAAGGAGGCTTTGGCGGTTGCCACGGTGACGTTCACTTTGCCAGGGTCCTGGGCCACCTGTGGAGCACATCCGAAAAGCAGCATTCCACTCAGCGCGACCACAGTTCCTCGTAACATAGATCTCATCATAGTTGCCTCACAGGGAAGGGGAATGTCATAAGATCTGCAAATTATATCCCTTCTGGACCACAATGCGGCTGTGAAAGCGCTTAGAAAGTTCAAGATTGTGTACAGGGATGCACATTGATGGCATGTGATCAGAGCATGGCCAGAGCTTTTGAGAACACCCATTTGTGAACATTCAGAAGTCTTGATTTTGAAAATCCGAAACAGAAAATTCAAAGAAGTGGAAAAGGGGTTTCCAGATTCCGCTGGTTTTTCACCCCAGCCTGAACAAAAAATGGGTACACTGCTGTTTATGGAAGTGGTGATCATCTCTGGACTCTCGGGCTCGGGCAAGAACACAGCCCTCAAGGCCCTTGAAGAAGCCGGGTTTTTTGTGATGGACAATCTGGTGCCTGACTTGTGGGACAAGATGTACGATCAGGCACTCACACACGGCATTCAAAAATACGCTTTTACGGTCGATGCCCGCATGTGGCCTTTTCTGGAAAACCTCGACCGCCACCTGCAAGACTTTCAGGAACGCTCCGAAGCCAGGGTGCTTTTTCTGGAAGCGTCTGAAGATGTGTTGCTGCAGAGGTACAACCTCACCCGCCGCAAGCATCCTCTGGGAGAACGTTCCCTGTTGATGGACTTCCACCGGGAAAAGGAAATGCTCTCTTGCCTCCGTGAGGTGGCCGATCTGGTGGTGGACACCACCGAACTGACCGAGAAACAACTGGCCCGCAAAGTGGAGCAAATTTTCAGCATCCACTCCAAATTCACCCTCAGGCTGTTCTCTTTTGGGTTCAAGCATGGGGTGCCCAGAGATGCCGATTTGATGCTGGATGTGCGCGGTTTGCCCAACCCCTTCTATGATCCACAACTGCGACCGTTGACCGGGCTGGAAGAAGGGGTCAAGAATTACGTGTTCACCCCTGAAACCCACACCTACTACCAGACCCTGGTGCATTTCCTGAGAAGCACCCTTGATCTTGCAGAAAAAGCAGGACGCCGGGCCTACACCGTGGCGATTGGTTGCACAGGAGGAAGACACCGCAGCGTGGCCATCACCGAAGCCCTCTTGCATGACCTTGCCGATTACAATCCACAACTCAAAGACCACAGGGACATTCAAAAAGGGGAATATTGACCCTGAAGGTGAGCGAGTTGGTCAAAGACCGTTAAAACTCCATGAGAAAAGTCTCTGGTGTTGGTCAGGTTCAAGGAGTACAGTGAAAAACAGCCTGCCAGCATGCATCGCCTGAGATTTTGGATGTTGCACCATGAAAAAGCGACCACCATGCTCACATCTTCAACCCGCTTTTTCGGCTATCCTTGAACCGACGATGAAGTGTTTCCCATACACTTGCTGCAAGTTTCGGCTGCAACACCAGATTTGAACAACCGTGTGCCCACCAGAGCAAACCGTCTGGACGTACACACTTCCCAATGGAGGATTGACACATGAATTGGCACCATGAAGTTCGCCGCATCAGCGAGCGGTCTGCCACAGCAGGAAGGGTGGCCAAATGGTTGACTCCAGGCATGAACGTCAAGCGCTACTTCTTCATTCTCATCCTGAGTCTGAGCATCTTGATGGTGGGTTTTCTGCACTTCGTGTGGACCGGACCTTACCGTTTTGTCGCCACCAAATGGATTCTGTTTCTCAACCAGTTCACCAATCCAGAACTGATGCCCCTGTGGGTGGTGGGTCTGTTCGTGACCCTGCTTGCCCTTGCTGGAGCCATCTGGAGTGTGCTCAACCTGAACCGCACCTTCCTGAAGCTGACAGGCCTTGAACCTTCACAGGCGGCAGACCAGATGTACTCCAAGAATGCCCTTGCCCGAGGTCCCAAAATCGTGGCCCTTGGGGGCGGAACGGGCCTCAGCAACCTGCTCTCGGGCCTGAAAGAATACACCAGCAACATCACCGCGGTGGTGGCGGTCACCGATGATGGAGGCAGCTCTGGGAAGTTGCGCCGTGACCTGCACATGATTGCTCCCGGAGACATGACCGATTGTTTTGCTGCCCTTTCAGACTCTCCAGTGCTGGCCCGGTTGCTGTTGCACCGTTTCAGCAGAGGAGAAGGCATTGAGGGTCACACCTTCGGCAACCTGATGCTGGCCACCCTCTCCGAAGAACGGGGCCATTTTGAAGGTGCTGCACACGACCTCAACGACATCCTGAAAGTGCGAGGGCGTGTGTTCCCGGCCACCCACGATCCTGCAGTGCTGGTTTCTGAACTGCAGAACGGTGAAGTGATTTTTGGGGAAAGCCAACTCGGGGAGCTTCGCAAAGGCCGAACCATCAACCGCATGCGCCTTGATCCTCCAGAAGTGCGTGCCCCCAGAGAAGTCATCGAAGACCTGCTGGATGCAGACCTGATTGTGATCGGACCAGGAAGCCTTTTCACCTCCCTGATTCCCACGGTGCTGGTCCCTGAAGTGCGGCAGGCGATGGCCCAGAGCAAAGCCAAGCTGGTATATGTCACCAACATCATGTCTGAACCCGGTGAGACCGATGACCTCAGTCTGGAAGCCCACATCGACATGCTGGTCAAACACATCCGCCGTGACCCGGATTTCATTCTGGTCAATGACAGTCCCTTGCAACCCGAGGTGCTGGGCCGTTACGAACAACAGGGAGCCCGTGAACTCAGCAAAGATCCACTGTCTGACAAATGGCTTGGTCGGGTGGAACGTGCCCCTCTGGTGGCCATTGGCAAAGGGCAACACGATCCTTATTTGGTGTCCAGAGCCATCACAGAACTCCTGACCAACCCCAGACGAAAATCCACCCTGTGAAGCGTTTACACCAGTTGCTGAAATCCCCTTTTGTCTGAAGCAGAGGGGATTTTTTCATGTTCTGGATGGTGTGTTGTCAAAACGTCCCCCTGACAATGGGTGAAGGTTGTTTTATACTGCCAGAGTGCTCATTTCTGCTGTCCTTGCCACCCTCCTGCTGAATGCCCCTGATCCCAGTGGCGACCAGAAAGGGGACGGAACCTACCACCTTCCTGAAAACCTGTCCAGCACAGAACTCAACACCCTTGACCTGCGCAACTTCACTGCCAGCGATGACAATGGCAAACTGACCCTCGAAGTGGGTCTGGGGGCTCTGGCCAACCCTCTGGGTGCGCCGATGGGGTTTTCCACTTCCATTGTGGACATTTTCATCAAAACGAGGGTGGGGGGCAGCGTCAAACTGGGCGAAACCGGTTTTGAAACCCCTCCGGGGCAGGGCTGGCAATACCACATCCACCTGTCCGGTTTTGAAAAGGAATTTTACCGGGTGCCCAAAATGGAGCCCGAGAAACTCAATGCATCCGATTTGCAGGTGAGTGCCTCTGGAAGCAACATCCAGATCAAAACCCCCATTCCAGCTGGAAAATACGAATACTGGGTGACGGTCAGTTTGTTTGATCCCCTCACCCCGAGCGGTCTGGTGGCTCCAGTGAACGACAGCAACCCTTTTCACCTGAGCAGCCGACTCAACAATCCACCTGTGCCTGTGGATGTGCTCTCTGAATCGGATCAAGGACGCCACTACATCCAGCGCACCCTGCCCGGAGTGGGCAACTTGCAAGACATCCGCCCATGGATTTTGCTGGCGATGGGCGTTCTGGGCATGATTGGCGTGGTGGTGGCCACCATCGTGTTGATGAACCGTCGCAACGCCCCTGCTGCAAAGCAAGACTACAAGTACGACGCAAAGCTGGACTGACATGCCTTACTTTCTGTTGCTCTTGGCTGCTGCCCTGTGGGGCACCCTCGGGATTTTTGGCAAACTGGCGGTCCAGCAAGGACTCACCCCTCTGGAAGTGGCTTTCTGGCGTGCCGTGATGGCCGGAGGTCTGTACCTCTTGCACAGCCGAATCACCCGGGATCCCGCTTTGAAGACCCCGGACATCTGGGCCACCGTGGTGTTTGGTCTGCTGGGAGGCAGTGTGTTTTACGGATCGTACCAGTTGGCTGTGAACACAGGAGGGGTCAGTCTGGCCAGCGTTTTGCTGTACACCGCTCCGGCTTTTGTGGCAGTCATGGCCACAGTGTTCCTCAAAGAAAGCTTTGGCCTGAAAAACGCCTTGCTGGTGCTCCTGACCATTGTGGGCGTGGCCCTGATCTCTCTGGGCGGAGGCAGCAAAGTGAGCGTCACACCTGTCAGTCTGGGATGGGGTTTGCTGGCTGGATTTACTTACGCCCTGTATTACCTGTATGGCAAGCTGTATTTTCACAAGTACACCCCGATCAGCCTGTATGCTCTGGCCTTGCCTGTTGCAGCATTGGGCCTGTATCCTTTCGTGGAGTTTCAGCCCAAAACTGCTGTGGCATGGGGGATTCTGGTGTGTATTGGGGTGTTTGCAACGTATTTTGCGTACTGGGCTTACAGTGCAGCCCTCAAACGCCTTCCAGCGGTGCAGGCCAGCGTGATTGCCAGCCTCGAACCGGTCATTGCAGCGGTTCTGGCAGCACTGGTGTTCGGAGAGGTGCTGGCCCCACTGGCTCTTGTGGGTGCCGTGGTGGTGCTGGGTGCTGTGGTGATCACCACCCTCCCTGCCCGTTCAAAAACCCAAGCCTGAATCTCAGGGCAAAGCCCGATCCAGTTCGAATTCCCACTCAAAAGACCTTTCCCAAGGGAGTCCTGCACCCTTCACCACAAAACCCGAGAACAGTTTCAGCTCGGGCAGTTTGTTTTGCAGGTATTCCCAGGCCTCTTTGGATCCCATCTGGTTTTCCTGAAAGTGCTTGCGGATGTCAGGTCGGACCATCGCGCTGAACCACACGTCATTGGCATATTCATAGGCCAGCACTTCCTGCTGACGTGTGGCATCCACGCCAGAAAGGGCCAGTTTGGCATGGGAAAGGGCGGTTCCCAGATTGTTGCCCGGTGTTCCCCAGCCAGAGAGGCTTAAAAGTTGTGGGGTTTTGCCCAGCGTGGTCAGGTCTTTCCAGAGCCTAAAGGTCCCCTGATTGACCCGGTTCACATCCACCACCGTCAGAGGACCTTTGATCTGGTTCAGGGCCACTGCAGTGAACCTCGGGTCGTCCTGAACACCATTGAAAACAAAAAGGGTCAAGTCAGCATTCCCATTGACAACCTGAAAACCCACGCTGCCTGCATGCAGTTTCACGCTTTCGGTCAATGGAAGGCCATCGTACTTGATGACTTCTTTGGCTTTTTCAGGATCGGAATATTGCACTTTTAAGGTTCGGGTTTCTGGACTCAGGTAAGTGGCGACCAGAGCACTGGCCACTTCGTCTGCGCCGGGATACAGGTGGATGTTGGGTGCCAAGAGGGATTTTAAGCTGTTGGCTTCTTTAACCGCAGGAGAGCCAGACACGGCATCGTCCCACGTCACCCTCAAATCGGTGAAGATGCCATCTTTGGCCCACCCCATCATTTCGCGGATCACGGTCAGGTTGCGTTCACGGTATTTGGCGTCCGGATGCCTCGGGATGGTGATGCTGGCATAAACCGGTTTTCCGGTTTCCAGTTTCCATTTTTTGACCACCTGCAATCGTTCAATGGCCTCTGTTGCAGGCAGGTCCACGCCTCTGGACTGCACCAGTCCGCCATAAGCCACACTGTCCAGAGAAACGATCAGGACTTCGGCATCCTTTTGCTGCGAAATCCAGTTCTGAATTTCCTGAATGTCTCCAGAGACCTGACCTCTGCCCAGACGGTACCACGGCAGGACGTGGGTTTCTTTTCCTTTCAGGGCAGCCAGTTTGACCGGGTAAATTCGGTTGACCGGACGGCTGTCCAGTGGCACCAGAGCCACTTGCGCGTAAGCAAAAGAACACATGAGTGCAACGGAAATCAAAAGCGGTTTCATGCTCTACAGGTAGCACAGCCTCCCTGAGATGGGATGAGGAGTGTGTTCACCTTTCCAGAGGGCGGTGGGTTTTCAGGCGTTCCAGAACCTCTGGTGCAGAAAGGGCATCAAAAAAGATCAGGTCTGAAGGGGCAGGATGGGGAAGGTGCAGGTGCAAAAATTCCAGCCAGTAAGCGAGTTCTCTTTCGGTTCCTCTGCCTTCCAGCAGAAAAGCGATGATTTCCAGAAATTCACTGTCCTGCACATCAGGAAAATACTGCACAGGACTCATGGCAATTTCTGCAAAGTCATGGGCATCCAGAGCCCCTGAAATTCCACGAAAATGTGCATGCACATACTGCTGGCCGGTCAGGCGGTTGAATTCTGTAAGCAAGGGGCAATCTGGTTGCTCTGACGCATCCTGAAGTTGCTGGGCCAGATGGGCCACCTGACCGATCAACTCCAGATCCAGCACTGGAGGTAAAAATTCAGTCCGAAGGTTCATTCAAGCATGGTAATCCATGCCCTCTTGCAGAAAAGCCCACAAATGAAGAACACTGACCAGCAAAGCATGCAGTGATTTTCAGCAAGTCGTTGTACACTCTTTACGTGAACGTACGGAACTTCAGCATCATCGCGCACGTGGACCATGGGAAAAGCACCCTGGCAGACCGCATCCTCGAAAAACTCGGGGCAATGGGAGAGCGCGACAAGCGAGACCAGACCCTGGACACCCTGGAACTGGAACGCGAGCGTGGCATCACCATCAAGAGCACACCTGTGCGCCTGACCTACAAGAGACCCACCGACGGGACCGAATACACCTTCAACCTGATCGACACCCCCGGACACGTGGACTTCAACTATGAGGTGTCCCGCAGCCTCTCCGCCTGTGAAGGCGTGTTGCTGCTCGTGGACGCTTCTCAGGGTGTGGAAGCGCAAACCATCGTGAACGCTTACCTCGCCATCGACAACAACCTGGAGATCATTCCGGTGATCAACAAAATCGACCTTCCGGCTGCAGACCCCGAATCTGCCGCCAGAGAGCTCGAAGATGTGATTGGCATTCCTGCAGACGACGCCATTCGTGCCTCTGGCAAATCGGGAATTGGCATTGAAGAGATTCTGGAAGCCATCGTGGAGCGCATTCCCGAGCCGCCCGGAGATCCCGAAGCCCCCCTCAAGGCCCTGATTTTTGACAGCTTCTATGATGCTTATCAGGGCGTGATCAGCTTCATTCGTGTTCTGGAAGGAACCCTCCGGCCCAAAGACACCATCATGATGTGGTCCACGGGCAAGACCTTCGATGTGGACAAGGTGGGTTTCTTCTCACCCGGTCTGGTGGTTGGAGATGAACTGAAAGCCGGGGCCGTGGGATGGGTGGCAGCCAGCATCAAGGACATCCATGATGCGCTGGTCGGTGACACCATCACCCAGAAAGACCGACCCACCGATACGCCCTTTCCGGGATTCAAAGCTGCCCAACCGGTGGTGTTCTCGGGGCTTTATCCCACCAGCACCGAAGATTACCGCAAGCTGCGTGAAGCACTGGAAAAACTGCAACTGAACGACGCTGCCTTCAGCTTTGAGCCAGAAACGTCAGAAGCTCTGGGATTCGGTTTCCGTTGTGGATTCCTCGGGCTGCTTCACGCCGAAATCGTGCAAGAACGTCTGGAGCGTGAATTCGATCTGGACCTGATCGCCACCGCCCCCGCAGTGGTCTACCGCCTGACCCTCTCGGATGGGACCGTGCTGGAAACCCAGAACCCCGCAGAATTTCCCACCCGTGACCGCATCGAACTGATTGAAGAGCCTTACATCAAGCTCTCGATCATGCTCCCCGAGGAGTACGTTGGGCCTGTGATGCAACTGCTGCAAGAGCGCCGGGGCGTTCTGATCACCATGAATTATCCCGGTCGCCGCGTGGAACTGCTCTATGAGGTCCCTTTTGCAGAGATCCTTTATGATTTCCACGACCGCCTGAAATCCATTTCGCGGGGTTATGCCAGCATGGACTACGAGCAGATCGGTTACCGCGAAGGGGATCTGGTGAAGGTGGACATCATGGTCAACAACGAACTGGTGGACGCTCTGGCCGTGATCATCCACGAAGACAAGGCCTACTCTCTGGGCCGCAAAATCGTGGACAAGATGGCCGATGTGATCCCCAGACAGATGTGGGCGGTTCCTGTGCAGGCCACCATCGGAGGCAAAATCATTGCCCGTGCCACCGTGAAAGCCTACCGCAAAGACGTGCTGGCCAAGTGTTACGGTGGGGACATCTCCCGCAAGAAGAAACTGTTGGACAAGCAGAAAAAGGGCAAAGCCCGCATGAAGCAAATCGGAACCGTCGAAGTGCCACAAGAAGCTTTCCTTGCGGTCCTTTCCAACGACGACGATTGACCCCTGCTTCTTACCCCCTGCTTCTCGTTTCACTCGAAGTTGTCCCCCTCTGGCGAGGGGGATTTTTTGGATGCTGGACAGAGCGAAGTTCAGCCAGAGAAAGCTGGAGGTTGCAGCTACTTCAGGTGCTTTTTCACAAAGGCTTTCACAGCGTCCCAGGTTTCTTTGCCTCCAAAAATGGACATCTCGGGATGCAGGATGCTGGCCCCGTGCTTGCCGAATTTGTCGGGGACGTACAGGGTTTTCTGTGGGCTTTTGACGGCTGTAAAAATTGCTCTGGCAGCTTCGGTCTCGCCTTTGGCACAGGTGATGAACACTGCAGTGCGCTGCACTTTTTTGGCAGCATCTTTGATGGCAGTGTTCCCCTCACCATATTCGTCAGGTGAAAAGCTGAGAAGGGCCCTGACCTCGGGATGCTTTGCAGCCACCACAAAGACCAGAGCCGAAGAATAGCTGCTCCCCATGAGCCAGATGGGTTTGCCGGGATGTGCTTTCTGGGCCCATGCAATGGCTGCATCAAAATCTGGCAGGGTTTCGGTGTAACTGTAGGTTCTGCTGGCACCTTTCACGGTCTGGTTGTCCGCTCCAAAAAGGCTTCCTCCAGAGCGTTGGTCAAGGGCGAGACCTGCAAAGGCCATTTTGACGAACTCGGGCGCAATGGGGGCATATTCTGCTTTGTTGGAACCTGCCTGATGGAACATCAGCAAGACCGCCTTTGCTTCAGGGTTTGGATAATGCAGGGCATGCAGGGTCACACCGTCGCTGGTTTTCAGGGTGATGGGACGCTGGGCAAGGGACAGACCACTGAACAACATTCCACCGACCAACAGCAGCTTTTTCATGTGGGTTCTCCTTCGATCACACACCAGATCTCGGTGATGGGTTTTTCTCCGTCCCCCAGTCCGGCCAAATAACTTTCACACCATGGACTGAGGCGTTTCAGGGCATGCTTTTCCACCCAGGCTTCCAGTGCCTGATAAGCCAAATACAGGTGGGTGTAATCTCCCACATGCAGGGTGCTGAGCACCGTTCCAGAGAATCCTTGCCGTGTGTCTGATCCACTGGTATGCACAGGCAAGCAAAAAATGGCCTGATACTGGTCCGGATCAAAGCCCCCCTGCGGAGGATGATGGGTGTATGGGGACCCTGTGGGTTTCAGGCGGTGCGCTCTGGCCTGTTCCAGCAATTGCTGGTGCACCCGTTCCCGGTCCTGTTCACAAGTGGCCAGTGAAGTGCTGTGCTGCAGAGCCAGAACACTGTAAGGTGACCGGTGCTGTACCTGCACCGGATGATCCTGCATGTCTTTCTGGGCGAGATAAAGGCGCTGCAGCAATGCCTGCTGCTCACGGATCTGAAATTCCAGTCTTGTGGCATGGTTGTGCAGGGCTTGCTGCACTGTGAGGTCTGCCTGCGCCACCTGCTGCACCTCGTCCAGAGGCAGGTCGAGTTCCCGCAAACTCCGGATGCGTTCGGCCAGGCCCCTCTGGTAAAAGCGGTAATAACGGTAGCCGGTTTCAGGGTCCACCACCGCAGGCAGCAGCAAACCTTCGGCCTCATAAAAACGCAAAGCTTTGACGCTCAGGCCAGTCAACTGGGCAAACCGACCAATGGAAATCAGCTTTTTCATTCCCCTCCTTTGACCTCAGGGTACAACCCGTCCCCTGCAGGAGGGTCAAGCAAAACCTCCCCTGAGGAGGGGAGGAGCGAAGCGGGATGGGTTACAGCAAAGCCTCAAGCCGTTCCTGACGCACCAGTTTTTCCATCACCAGAGCTTGCAGTTCCACGCTGGAAATCCCGTGGGTGGCGGCCAGAGAGAACACCACTTCCAGCAGATCGGTCAGGGTCTCAAGGGATTCGTTCTGCAGGTAAGCATCGGTGTATTCACGGAGGGCGTTTTTCAGGTCTTCTTCCATGGGGTCATTTTATTGTTTTTTGCCTTTTTCGGTTTGAACCCGGTAATTGCCGTTGGCATCCACTTCAATGGTGACCATGCCGTTTTTGTCGGTGCGGTACACCGATTTGCTGTAGGCTTTGTACAGCTTCAGGGCCTCAGGGGCAGGGTGTCCATAGTTGTTGAGACCCACCCCGATCACGATCACCTGAGGTTGCAACATGGACAGAAAATCAGCGTTGTCGTTGTGTGGGCTGCCGTGGTGGGCGCTTTTGTAAACGTTGATTCCGGTCAGGATTTTGCTGTACTGGTTTTTCCAGCCTTCCATGGTGTCTTTTTCGCTGTCTCCGCCCAAGAAGGCTTTGAACGTGCCCCTCTGGATCAGAATGCCCACACTGTTGGCGTTCTGGTCATCGCCCAGACCTTTGGGAATGTCCAGCACACGCAGCTTGATGCTTCCCAGATCGATGGTCCGGTCCTTGGCCACCAGACCTTGTGCTTTGACTTTTTTCACTGCAGCAGTGAGTTTCCTGAAAGCCTGCGTATCGGCAGCAATTCCGTTGTTGATGAAGTAGGCAGGTTTCAGTTTCACGGCTTCATTGAGGCCATTGATGTGGTCGAAATCTCCATGGCTCGCCACCATGATGTCCAGTCTGCTGAGGCCCAATTCAGCGATGGCTTCCTTCATGCGGGAGGTGCTGCGACCACCGTCGTACAGCATGGTTTTCCCCTGTGGACTGGTGACCAGCACAGCATCGCCTTGCCCGACATCCAGAAACTGGATTTTCATGAGCCCTCCAGAGGGATCAAATTTCTCTGAAGGTCCTGTGGGTGTAGGGGGGGTGCTTCCTCCACTTCCAGAGTCCTGATCGGGTTTCAGAAGGTAATATCCAGCCAGCAGAAGGCTCAAAATGAGCACCATCACAGGGGGCAATTTGTTGTTCATATTTTGAGGTCTCCCTCGGGAGCATCTGCATTGAGGTCTGCCAGAGCGGTGATGGCTTCTTGCTGGGCTTGCCGGGTGGACTGTTCATCCAACACAAAACGAAACCATCCGGCTTCCTGTTCCAAAAACAGCACATCCCCCACTTTCACTTGTGGAAGCAACTGCACAGGAAAATCCAGCAAGTGATCTCCGTGTTCCAGACGCACGAAGCCGTTTTCGAAGCCTTCAACAATCCACTGGGTCATGGGGTCATTTTAGGGGATTTTGAGAGACCTCCTGCCCATCCGTAAAGGTTTCACTTTTGCCTCTGGTCTTCGGGTTTAAAGTCAATCATGGATGAATTGAGCTTGCATTACCTGAATACGGTCCGCAAAGTGTTCACCAATTACCGCAACATGGCTGAAAAAGCCATGGCCCAGCTTTCGGATGAACAGTTTTTCTTCTTGCTCGACCCTGAAAGCAACAGCACCGCATTGATTGTGAAGCATCTGGCGGGAAACATGCGTTCCAGATGGGAAAATTATCTGAGTGAAGATGGTGAAAAGCCTGACCGCCACAGGGATCAGGAATTCATCATGGATGGAGACACCCGAGCATCCCTGATGGCTGCGTGGGAAAAGGGTTGGACTCTGGCTTTTCAGGCTCTGGATGATGTGCCTGATTTGCACTACAAAGTCAAAATCCGTGGTGAGGACCATACCATTCTGGAGGCGATTGAGCGCCAAATTGCCCATGTGTCCTACCATGTGGGTCAAATGGTGTTTCTGGCCAAGCACTTGAAAAGTGAAGATTGGCAGACCCTGAGCATTCCCAGAAACCAGAGCCAGCAGTTCAACCAGCAGATGCAAGACAAAAAATAAAAAATGGGGTCCCTGACTGAGGACCCCAGCAAAATAAAGAAGTTCAGCCTTCTACATTCTCCAGCACGGTTTTGAATGCTGCTACAGCCTGATCGATTTGCTCGTAGGAAATCGAAATGGGGGGCAGGAAGCGCACCACCAGAGGGGTGGCCTGCAGGGTCAGGACGTGGTGCTCATGTTCCAGAGCGGTGATGTAGGGGGCACTCTTCTCTTTGAGTTCCACGCCGATCATCAGGCCCAGACCGCGCACTTCGCGGATTTTGGGGCTGCCAATTTCACGCAGTTTTTGCATGAAGTGGTTGCCTTTTTCTTCTGCCTGCTTCCAGAGCTGGTTGCGCTTCATGTAGCGGATGGCAGCCACACCTGCAGCCATGGCCAGAGGGTTACCGCCGAAAGTGGTGCCGTGACCGCCTTTGGGCATTTTGTCTGCCACTTCGGCGTTCATGGCAAAAGCACCGATGGGCACCCCACCTGCCATGGCTTTGGCGAGGGTCATGCCGTCAGGGACCACGCCAGAGTGCTCGCAGGCGAACATTTTTCCGGTGCGGCAAAAGCCAGTCTGGATTTCGTCCAGAATCAAGAGGGCACCTTTTGCTCTGGTGAGTTCACGGGCAGCCTGAATGAATTCCACAGATCCGGGGCGCACGCCACCTTCACCTTGCACAGGCTCCATGATCACTGCGGCGGTGTTGTCATCGATGGCGGCTCTCAGGGCTTCAATGTCCCCGTAGGTGATGAACTCCACGTTCTGGTCCATCACGCCTTTGAAGGGCTCACGGTATTTGGGCTCCCAGGTAAAAGCCAGAGCACCCAGGGTGCGCCCAGAGAAGCCGCGTTTCATGGAGATGAATTTGGTGCGTCCGCCGGTGGCGGTCACGGCGAACTTTTTGGCAGCCTCCATGGCTTCGGTGCCTGTGGAGCACAGGAACACCCGGTTCAGGCCCTCTGGAAGCACGCTGACCAGTTCATCAAGGAATTCGGCTCGCTTGTCGTTGGGAAGGGTCTGGGGCATCACCAAGAGGGTTTCGGCCTGCTCTTTGATGGCTGCCACCACATCGTCATTGCAGTGTCCGATGTTGGCCACACCATAACCGCCCACGCAGTCGATGTAAGCATTGCCTTCGCTGTCCCACACGGTGGCGTCTTTGCCTTTGACCATCACGACCTGGTGCTTGTTGTACACGCCGCTGTCGTATTTTTGTTCGAGTTCCAGCCAGTTGGGGGTGGTTGCAGTCATGTGCTTCTCCTTGTTGCCTTATTTTAAAGGGTGTGGATGAGGGTCAAGCTGAAACTTCTAGCGTTTCAGACGGTGCGGTTTTGGCATAAATATGCGTTGTTCAAACCGCGGTTTTCCTGCCAGTGGCTTTCGGATGCCATCACAGGAAACATGTTCCATTTTGCCCATCCAGAGCACTTTTGAACAGTACCATTTTTGCTCAGGGTTTGGGACCACTTTGCATCAAGGACACCATGCCCTGCATGCGCTCCAGGTTCACCTGATCCCGCAGGATTTCCATCCAGACTTTGTCAAAACGTTCATCCCCCAACAAAGCTGCCCCCCGGCGGCGTCCCACCTCGCGGAAGCCCACTTTCAGGTAGGCCTGAATGGCCCGAGGATTGAATGAATATACAATCAGGTCAATGTTGTAGAGGTTGAGGTGGAACATCCCATATTCCACCATCAGTTGGGTGGCTTCTGTCCCATAACCCTGACTCCAGAACTCTGGGTTCCAGATGCAAATGCCAAAAGTGGCGGTTCCTGAGCGGTGATTGATGCCAAACAATGAGCACGTTCCAATCAGGAGACCTTCCAGTGTCAGAATTCCAAAAGTGACATTGTTCGGATCGTTGAGGGTGTTCTCATACCACTGGTGCTCCTCTTCCAGAGAAGTGGTCTTTCCATACCCATACATGTACATGGTCATGGCTGGATTCTGGAAATAAGGCGCAATTTCAGGAATGTCGGTGCGTTCCACCACACCCAGCATCACTTTTTCCCCTCGAAACAGGATGGGCCTCATGGGGTGCCTCTCTGCGCTCTGGTGCCAAAATACCGGGTCCTCAGGTGGGACAGGTCCACTTCATCCCGCACAATGTCCATCCACGTGCCATCCAACCTTTGTCCACCCAGCACAAAGCAGCCTGTTCGTTTGCCGAGGGTCTGAAACCCTGCTTTTTCATAGGCACGGATGGCCCGGACATTGTTGCTCAAAACCAGCAAATCAATGTTGTAGAGGTTCAGGTGAAACATGCCGTACTCCACCATCAGACGGCTGGCTTCTGTTCCATGGCCTTTTCCAAGGTGTTCTTGACGGAAGATCACAATCCCCAGACCTGCAGTTTGCTGGTGATGGTTGATGCTTTTCAGGGAAACGGTACCCATCAGTTGCTCTGTTTCATTGAGGAAAATGCCAAAATCCACCCGCGCGGGGTTTTTGTGGTTCTGTTCATACCACTGGGTCTGGCTTTCCAGAGACACAGGTGCTGCAAATCCTCCAGAAAGTGTGGCGATTTCCACACCATTGATGTGTTTGTAAATTTCGGGAAGGTCTTCTTTTTGCAATTGGCCCAGAAAAACCTGCTGTCCTGGCATGATTTTTGGTCTGCTCATGTCTCAGCTTAGAACAGCAGGTTTTGGGGTGTCATGGTCTGTCTGGCTTACTTTTTGCGACCCACCAGAAAGTACACGGCATCTTTCTGGTAAGAAGTGAACAACAAAAGGATTTTGCCTGCATCGTTGGTGAATTCACTGCGGGTGGTGGTTCCAGAGGTGGTTCCTGAGGTTTTGAAATAGCCTGCCGCGGCAAAGTTGGTTTCCAGTTGCTGCACAAATGCAGGAGCCAACTTGGTGGTGATGCCTGTGGCCACATACAACTGGTAATCGGTGTAACGTGCGCTGTCGTTGCCAAGGCTTTTGGCAAAATTCATGGCGTATTGAACATTGGTGTATCCATACGTGCCTTTTGGAACAGAAATTTTGCTGTCCAGGGTTGCCGCGATCGAGGTGACCACCAGCATTTCAGCGACAGTTTGGGCCATTGCAACAGGGGCCAGCATCAAGGTCAGGGCCAACAAGAATTTTTTCATGGTTTCATGATAGCGGGCTTGTGTGCAGGGCAGGTGAAAAGCAAAACCTCTGGTCCGGAAGAAGTGGACCAGAGGGCAGCAAGGGTCAGGTGGAGAAGATTCAGTCTGCTGCGTTCGCTTTGTCTGCAACGACAGTGCCACGTCCAGAGAGGGCTGCAGACACCGGACTTTCAATGCGGGCATCTCCGAAGATCACACGGCCCACGCCTCCGGCCACGGCTTCTGCGGCGCCCAGCACTTTTTTCTTCATGCGGTCCTGTGCGAAACCCATGTAGGATTCCACATCGGTGGCGGGAATGAAGGGGATCAGGCTGTCCTCATTGGGGTATTCGCGGAGCAGGCCGGGAACGTTGGACAGCATCATCAGGGTGTGGGCTTTCAGCGCTGTGGCCAGAGCTGCTGCTGCGCGGTCTCCGTCCACGTTGATGGCCACCCCTTCGTAGCTGCTGGCAGGGGGAGTCAGGACAGGCAGATAGCCGTTGTCCAGCAGGAGTTCAATCAGGTGGGTGTTCACTTTTTCAACGGTGCCGGTGTGGTCACCGCGCAAAAGTTTGACTTTGCCATTTTCCACGCTGCGCACGCTGTCTTTGTGCTTGCCTTCAAAGACCCGTCCGTCCAGACCGCTGAGGCCCACAGCATTGACGCCCAGTTTTTGCAGGCGTTCCACAATGCCTTTGTTCATTTTGCCGCAGTAGACCATTTCGAAGATTTCGATGGTTTCACGGTCGGTGAAGCGGCTGGTGTAGCCACTGGGAGAGGTGATGAAACGGGGGGGATGCCCGAGGGCTTCTGCCACCCGGTTGGTTTCGGCACTGCCGCCGTGCACCAGGATGAGTTTTTCCCCGGCTTTGTACAGCGCTGCAATGTCTCTGCACAGCGCGTCGTAGTCGATGCCTAAAGATCCGCCAACCTTCACGATGATCATAATGAATGCAGTATGGCATACATCTGTAAACAAAATCAAGACTAAAGTTTTCAAATGTTAAGTTTTATGTGCTTCGAATCTGACACTTGAAAAGTAACGGCTCTGGATGTCCAGAGCCGTGGCACGCAAAACGCTTTGTGGGATGCTGTTCAGTGTCTCATTCGCACAGGACCCAGTCGTAGTCCTGATCTGCCTCAAGGGTGTTCTCGGTGTACTGAAAACTGTTCTTGGCAAAAAGCATGTGGGTGCCTTCAGCCATCATGAATTCGGCTTCATGGCCCACAGTGCCCATGTAAAAACCATCAATGAAAATGTCCATGCTGGCCTCACACAGGTTCTTTACTTTCAACATGTGGACGCCCTCCAGAGCCAGCGAAGAACCTGCCATCCACAACCCCACCACAGCCATAAAAATCTTTGCATGACGCATAAAATCCTCCTCTTCTTCAAGATAAAAGGGGGCTGTTTTCAGAAGCGTAAGACTTGCTCACATTTCCTTCAGGCTAAAGAATCCCTAAACCGTCTCAGATACACTACAGGGGTGCTCCGAGAACTTTCCCTTTCGATTCAGCGGTCTTCTGCAACACCTTTGCATCAGCAAATTCGGGATCAACTGCGCAAAAGCATCTTGCAAGGTCAACTGGTTGCTGGAACCCGCTTGCCTTCCAGTCGCGATGTGGCCCGAGCGCTCGGGGTGACCCGAAACACAGTGATTGCTGCCTTTGAAGACCTGATGGCCGAAGGGTTGCTGGTGTCCAGACAGGGTTCAGGCACGTTTGTGCATCCCGAGGTGCTGGCCCACACAGAAGGCATGCCTCCCATCGAACGGGATCCCACATGGATGAAAAAACCCCCTCTGGCCTTGCCGGTCAGCTCGCCCATCAAAGCGGGCACCATTGCATTCCGTGCAGGGCAGCCCAGTCTGGAAGCTTTACAGCAAGACGAATGGAAATCCCTCTGGCGTGCAGTGGGCAACCGTGCTTTTCCAGTGGACTACGGGGATCCTCAGGGGGAAGGGGAACTCCGGGAGCAGGTGGCCCTTTTTGTGCGCAGGTCCAGAGGTATTGCCTGCACTGCCAAGGATGTGCTGATCACCTCTGGGACCATTCATGCCCTGAATTTGATTGCACAGGTGACCCTAGAACAAGCAGACCCTATGGCCTTCGAAGAACCGGGATTTCCTCTGGCCCGTGAAGTATTCAAGCGCCATGGGGCCACTGTGACAGGAATTCAGGTGGATGAAGACGGTCTGCGCGTACAGGACCTGCCCACCGAACAGCCTCCAGTGCTGATTTACACCACTCCCAGCCATCAGTTTCCTCTGGGTTACCGCATGTCCTTGCCCAGAAGGGAAGCCTTGCTGCGTTATGCGGCCACACACGACAGCCTGATCCTTGAAGACGACTACGAAAGCGAATTTCGCTTTGATGCCCCTTTGCCTGCTCTGGCCTCCATGGACCGACATGGACTGGTGGCCTACATCGGGACCCTTTCCAAAGTCCTGTCGCCTGCCATCCGGCTTGGATACCTGGTGGCTTCAAGGCCCCTGATTGAACGCATCACCCCACTGCGGCAACTCGGGGATTACCAGCATTCCGATGTGCTGCAAACCCTTGCTCTGGAACTGCTCAAACGGGGCATGCTGGACCGTCACATCAAAAACATGCGCAAGGTGTATGCCCAGAAAAGACAGGTGCTCAGAGACGCCCTCAGGGAAACGGCAGGTTTGTGCAAACTGATTGGCATTGAGGCAGGTTTGCATGGTTTTCTGGTGCTGCCAGAGCACATCCCTTACCAGAAGGTCATGGAACGTTGTGCAGAGCGTGGGGTGCTTCCAGAAGCTCCAAACCGATATTACGCAACCCATGCACCCCTCAATGGTCTGGTGCTCGGGTATGGAGGACTGTCCATCCCTGAGATTCAAAAAGGAGGCAAAGTTCTCAGCGAGGTGATTCTGCAACTGGCTTCAGAACATGCAAAATGAGGCCCAGCAGCACAATCGCCCACCATGCTTTTTTCACCATGCCCATCCCAAGGGTCCATCCCACCTGCAAAGTGTCCATCGAGACTCCCCACCAGAAAAGCAAACTGAGCACAGAAACCATCAAAACCGAAAGAAAGGCCAGCATGATCCCTTCCAATACGCTGGTTTTTCGATGACCTGACCTGACCCAGAGCACACCCAGCACAGGCAACACCCCTGCAGCGACACAGACCACCAGCACTCTGGCCATGCGGGCAGCAATGAAACCTGCTTCTGTGGGAAAGATTTGCATTCCAAAAAAAGCCCCGATGGCTCCCAGTAAGGTGCAGATCAGGGCAAACTTCAACATGGACAGGCTTTCAGTGGGCCAGACTTTCCAGTGCAATCAATTCTCGGGCCAACTGGGGCACCCCTTTGCTGGCCATCGATTGGATGAAAGACAGGTTTTGCATCCGGGCCATGCGGGGTTGCCTGGGATCAATGATGTATTTGGGGGCATGTTCTGGAACGTACTGCAAGAGGGAAGAGGCCGGATACACCGCCAGAGAACTGCCCACCACCATCAGGATGTCGGCCTGACGCATGAGGTGGGCCGCCTGATTGAACTGGGTGACCTCCTCGCCAAACCAGACGATGTGGGGACGCAACTGGGAACCCAGTTCACAGGTGTCACCCCACTTCAGGTCTGGACCCTGCAAGTGGTAAACCAGCTCTGGATTGCGGGTGGACCGGGCTTTGAAGATTTCTCCGTGCAGGTGCAGCACATTGCTGGACCCTGCACGTTCATGCAGGTCATCCACATTCTGGGTGATGATGCTCACCTGATAATGCCTCTCAAGGTTTTTCAGGGCAATGTGGGCCGGATTGGGTTGGGCCTGCATCACCTGTTTCCGCCATTCGTTGTAAAACTTCAGGACTTCGCGGGGCTGCTTGCGCCAGGCTTCCAAAGAGGCCACCTCGTCGATGCGGTGGTGTTGCCAGAAGCCACCGAAATCGCGGAAGGTGGAGAGTCCACTTTCCGCTGATATGCCAGCACCAGAGAAAACGACAAGATGTTTGGGTCTGCTTCCCATGAGGTAACCCAATTGTAAATCTTCTGACGAAACCTGTCGCGAGGCAGGAGAATCCCTGAGGCAGGTCTTTGATCAGGAGCTTCCCAAGTCGCTCAAACTCTGAAATTTTCTTTAGAACTGTAAAGAACCGTAAAATTTCGTAAATCACACACGCCTTACGGTAAGGGTTGTCACCGATGACAGGAGAGCAAAAAAAGTCAAAAATGAGGTTTGATGGAAAATCTCGCACTCTACACGAAAATCCGTTCAGCCTCTATAATGAAGTCAGTCAAAAATGCCTGAAATTCTTGAAATTCTTTCAGCGTAAACGTGCACGCTTGAAAAAACACGATCAGGCCTTTGTGTTGCTCCCAGAAAGGTGCATCCTGCATGAGTAAAATCACCATCAATGAAGTGGCCCGCATTGCCGGGGTTTCCATTGGAACCGTGTCCCGCGTGCTCAACAACCGGGCAGATGTCAACGAACAAACCCGCAAACAGGTCCTCGAAGTGGTCCGTCAGCTTGGATACGTTCCAGATGCAGGGGCACGCAAACTGGCCAGAGGCACCCGTGGCCTGATTGCAGTGGCCCCTTTCTCCAGCCACGCATCCAACAGTCCCTACTACGCCATCATCATGGATGCAGTGCAAGAAGTGCTCATGCAGCATGGGTACACCGCCCGCGTGATTGAACCCTCTCTGGCCGACCCTGCCAAAGTGCAAGCCTACATCTTCCCCGGTTTGCGCCTGCACGACACCCGACTGGAACAGCTCAGGGACAAAGGCATCCCCCATGTGGTGATTGGTCGCCTCACCGAAACAGGCACCCCCTGGGTGGATGTGGACAACTTCAAAGGCATGCAAAGTTCGGTGCTGCACCTCGTCAAACTCGGGCACACCCGCATCGCCCACCTGACCGGAAGCCCCATTGGACAGACCACCTTTGACCGTCTGGAGGCCTACCACCAGACCCTCGCCCAGCACAACATCGAAGAAGACCCTGATCTGATTCTGGACGGTGGTTTCAGTGAACTGGGGGGGTACCGTGCTGTCCGTCAAGCCCTCGAAAAAGGCATCGAATTCACAGCCATCTCTTCTGCTTCCGATGAAATGGCGGTTGGAGCCATTTACGCTCTGGAAGATGCCGGTTTGCGGGTTCCCTACGACGTGAGCGTGACCGGTTTCGATGATCTGGAAATCGCACAGGTGTTCCGCCCAGCCCTCACCACCGTCAAACAACCCATCCGTGAAGTGGGACATGCCGCCGCCAACATGCTGCTGGACATCCTCGAAAACCGTCCAGCAGACCATGTGCTGCTGCCCACCGAGTTGGTGGTTCGGAGTTCCTCTGGGCCGGTCAAACGCATGGTGAAAAGGTAAGCGTTTCAAGTTCAGAACCTCGTCTCGTGCGGGATTTTTTTATTCGCTATCCTCTTGGATAGATGTGTTTTTGTAGGGCAAAGACGAAGCTTCAAGCTCGCCCTGATCGTCCAGATGCTTCATGGTGCTCCAGATGGTGTCTTCAGAAAGGTGAGAGAACATCACCAGATGCGGAATGTTGAAGGACATGAAATCCATGCCACTTTTGGTTTTCAAATTATGACCAAGAAATTGAAACACGGTCCATTCAAGGCCATCTTGCTCCTTGGGCTTGGGCTGAATGCCGTTTTCGATGTGGTGCAGAAAATGGGTTGGAGTGGCACACAAACACCAGCGCAGGCTTCCATCGGAAAACTTCAAAGTGACTTCAATGCAATCAGAGTTGGGATTGTGAATGGGATCATCCAGATGCACTTCCTGCAAAAGGATTGCATCTGCACCTGAGAGATCAAAAGAAAAAGTCGAATACCATCTGTGACGGCTGTTGTCTCCTTTGATTCTGATCAAATCAGAATCAGCTTTGACGCTCAAAATCTGGTATTTTTTGCCTTTGGTTAAGGCTTCAGGATAATTGCTGACCCGGATACACGTCACCCATTGACCCACCAGAGCTTGTAAATCTTCCATCCTCAACAGTGTATGGGTTGCTTTGCAGGGTACAAATCCTCTGGATGGCTTAAACCAAATGATTTACAAGGTTTTGGAGATCAAGAACACACAACTCCGCTCTCCGGTTCTCTGGCACACGGGGCGTTCACAGGGAAGGCCCGTAACCCCTTCAATGACCCGTCTGGGAATTTCGCACATGTCGGGAAATTCCTGACTCAGTTTGCGGAAGTGGCAATGAAACGCTTGCAGCTCCCATGCTGCAGGATGTTCGATGGTGCGGGTCAGCATTCCGCCGTAATCAAACTTTTCGGCCAGTTCATGGACCCTGCCTTCAGGTTCCAGAGCGGACCCTTTGAACTCCTGAGAGAGTTGATCCACCATGAGCTGCAACACCTGCTGTTTGACCCCGAGTTCTGACACCGAAAGCAGGGCCAGTTTCAAGAGTTCATCGGCCATTTGTGGGAACACCCGATCTGCCGATTCATGCAAGCTGTACAGTTTGCCCGGCCTGCCACGTTCATTTGGGGCAGAGGAGACCTCTAGAAAGCCCTCCTCATCCAGAGCATGCAAGTGATGCCGGATGGCGTTCTCACTGAGGCCCAGCGTTTCACGAAGCTGCAAGATGGTGCTCGGGCCATGCATCTTCAGGTGGGTCACCAGTTTCATGCGCGAGTCATTTTCCACCATTTCCACCATTGTACTGGCGGAAAGATCGGCGTGTAATGGATTTCAGGAGGACAACATGTCACACAATGAAAACACCACCGATCGCATCATCCGAATCGTGCTTGCTCTGGTTTTGCTGGCCCTGATCCTCACCCAGACCGTCACAGGAACACTGGCCGTCGTTTTTGGAGTGCTCGGGGTGGTCTTCGTGGCCACGGCAGCCATTGGGTTTTGCCCGTTGTATCAGCTTTTTGGGATTTCGACCTGTGCTGTGAAGCGGTAGGGGGCCTGTGGCCCGCCGAGGGCCAAGCGCCGAGAGCCGAGGGTAGAAAAGCAAATGCTGGAGCATGTGTTTTGAAGCTTCTGGCTTGCCACGAAAGCACACACAATGAAACAGGGACGCCTCTGAAGTGCGTCCCTGCTCATGTTTTTTGCTCTCGGCGCTCGGCCTTAAGGATGCAACCCCGCGAACTCCAACCCCAGAGTCTCCTCCCAGCCCTGAGCGATGTTCAGGGACTGGATGGCGTGACCTGCGGTGCCTTTCATCAGGTTGTCGATGGCGCTCATGACCACCACGCGGCCAGAGTCCTGATCGATCTCGAAGCCGATGTCGCAGTAGTTGGTCCCAGAGACCAGCTTGGGATCGGGGTAACGGTGGATGCCTTTGCGCACCTTCACAATGCGGATGAAAGGCTCGCTGCCGTACACTTCACGGAAAGCGCCCCACACGTCGCGTTCGCTGTAGCCGTCGGGAATCCACAGCTGGGCGGTGGTCAGGATTCCGCGCACGTGAGGACCGGCAATGGCGGTCATGTGGATGGGGAAGTTGCCGGGAAGCTCCTGACGCAGCTCGGCGTAGTGGCGGTGACCGGTGGCGGCGTACACCCGGTAGCTGTTGTCCCGCTCGGGGTGGTGGCTGGCGTCGCTGGAACTGGCCCCGGCAGCGCTGGACCCCACCAGACCGGTGATGATGATGTCTTTGGGCTGAGGCACACCCAGTTTCAGGAGGGGATACAGGGCCAGAATGGCACTGGTGGCAAAGCAACCTGCGCAGGCAATGCGCTTGGCCCCTTTCAGGTCTTCGCGGTGCAGCTCAGGGTTGCCGTAAACCCACTGGTCCAGCAGCTCGGGGGCAGGGTGGTCCTCATCGTAGTACTTCTTGTAGAGGTCCAGATCCTTGATGCGGAAATCGGCAGACAGGTCGATGATGGTGTCTGCCAGTCCAGCAAACTGGTGGAAGCGCTTGGCCGCGTTGCCGTGGGGCAAGGCCAGCACCAGCACATCCACTGGCTCCAGATCGGCCATGCGGCGGAATTTGAGGTTGGTGCGGCCCCTCAGGTTGGGGTGCACGAAGGTGATGGGATCGCCAGCGTTGCGTTCACTGGTGACCTGGGTGACTTCCAGATTGGGGTGCCCGAGGGCCAGACGCAGGAATTCTCCTCCTGCGTAACCGGACCCGCCAACAATGCCTACTTTGAGTTTCGTCATGGTGCAAACTCCTTTGTTGTGTTGCTGTTATTTTCCTGAGCCAAGCTCATTTTTGACGGACAGACGCTTGCGCAATTTATCCAGGGCAGCATCCAGTGCTTCATCTGGATCCACACCCGTTTCGGCGCAGAGCACCAGTAAAGCAAAAAGGGTGTCACCCAATTCTTCCTTGAAGTTCTCAGTGACTGTGAAAGGCTGGGTCCCATAAGCCGTGCTTTTCAGGACGGATTTTGCCAGTTCTCCAGCTTCACTGACCACATCCAGCACTCTGGAGGCCGGATCGGTCTGAAGCTTGAACTCCTGCTGGATGGAATCGGACAGACCTTTCAGCATCAAGACCACCTCAGGTCACAAAGCATCTCTTCACGGAAATCCAGATCCACAGCCATCCCATAAGCCAGAGGGCTGTGGCACCTCCGCATGGGCGTGCTTTTGCATGCCTGCAATTCCCTTAAGGCAATGGTTTTCACCTGTTCCAGAATGAGGCTCTGGTGTTCCTGAAAAACCTCCAGAGGGTATCCCATCATTCTGGGAGGGCAGTCTGCAAGGTCGTGGCGTTTCTGGGAAAAGGCCCACCTGCTGGGACGGCTGGTGACTTCCCAGTCCTGAATGAAATCCAGCCCAGCATGGATGGTGCTGATGTGGGGTGTTTGTCCGTTTCGCGTCCGGGTTACGATGTAACGGTTGTTGATGGTGAGGGGAAGGATGTACCCAGATCCGGTGGTCCCATTGAAATGAAACCTGAGGTCTTCATTGGCAAGGTCCAATGCTTTGAACAAACCGCCCACAAAATCCAGATAAAGCTCCAGTTCGGCTCTGGAACTGAACTTTTTCAGGTGTTTGATCAGCAGGGTGTCCATGTGGATGCCTTCCCCTCTCAGGGTCTTATTTGGTGTACTGCAAGGTGTATTCGGCCATGAGTTTGGGGATGTTCACGCCCGTGGTGGACACGCTGTTCTTGAACTCCATGGTGTGGTTGATCTCGATGACCAGGAGGCCACGCTCGGGGTCTTCCACGAGGTCAATGGCCACGATTTCCCCATCCACGGCTTTGGCAGCACGCACGGCCAGATCGTTCAGCTCTGGGGTGACTTCGCACTTGGAAGCCTTGCCACCCCGAGCGGTGTTGGTGATCCAGTGCTCGCTGGAACGGTAGATGGCCCCGATGCACTGGTCTCCGATCACGAAAGCACGGATGTCACGCTCGGGTTTCTTGACCAACTCTTGGATGTAGAAAATCTGGTGCTGGTAACCGCCCAGCACCTCTTTGTGCTCGATGATGGCCTCTGCTGCATCACGGTCGTTGATTTTGGAGACCATGCGGCCCCAGCTTCCCACGGTGGGCTTCATCACCACGGGGTAGCCAAACTCTTCGATGAGTTCCAGAGCGCTCTCAGCAGTGAACGCCACGCCGGTTTTGGGGGTGGGGATGCCTGCGGCGGCCAGTCTGGCGTTGGTGGCGAGTTTGTCTCCACACATTTCGATGACGTGGCTGGGGTTCACCACTTTCACGCCGAAACCTTCCAGAGCACGGGTGATGGCGTGGCCTCTGGACTGGCTCACGCAGCGCTCGATGGCAGCTTTCCAGGGCACCTGACCTTCACCAAAAGTCAGTTTGAGTTGAGGGGCGTACACCTTGTCGTACTCGATGCCCAGTTCATCGAGGGCATCAAAGAGCATTTTTTCGTCGGGGCGTACACGGTCATAGATGATTGCGAAGTCGGCCATTTTTTCCTCTTTTTGGGGGACTCAGATTTGCAGAACAAAGCCCCGGGCCTGTCTCGGCGTCCGGGGCGCAAGGTTGACATCCAGTGCGGTGCAGAGTCAGGGATTTGGTGTACTTGCTACACCTTGATGGTTCCATTGTTCCAGAAAGTGTTCTTCAAAGAAAGAACCATTTTTCACGGGTTCACAGAACCAATCCCGACCGGATCACTCGCCCCAGTCTTCGGCTTCCTGAGGAGCAAGGCTGAGCACTGGGGGCTCAAGGCTGGTGACTTCCAGTTCAGCGCCGCACTCGTCGCAAATGACCAGTTCGCCAAGCTCAGGGTTGTTCAGTTCGATGGTTCCGCCGCACTCGGGGCATTCAAAGCTCACAGTTGCCATGTTTCTCTCCTTTGGACCTTACGGGTTCCAGGTGAATGGTGAGGAAAACCTCACAGACTTTTACTCCTCCCACTCTAGAGCAAATTTGTATTTGCAGTGGGGACATTGGGCTAGGCTTTTGGTCAGCATCTCGTCTGTCAGCTCGAATTCCTCTCCGCACTTGGGGCAGAGGGTCATCCAGACATGACGGTGCAATTCAAGGCCTTCTTCGGTCTTTACGATTTCCAGATCGGTGTGGCAACAATCGCAGGTGATGATGTCACCGTCCTGAAAGTCATTCAGATCTTGATCGGTGAACAGGAGTTCTTCGCCACAGGCTTCGCAGAAAGCTTGATACATCCCGTTCATTCTAACAGCCTTACTCTCCGGGGAATTTCTTGTACTTGCGGTAGTACTGCAAGATGCTTCCCTCTTTGAGGGCCTCGGTCAAAAAGGCAGGTGGAGGAGGAAGCTGGAACACTTCACCGTTGCGGGTCAGGACCCCGGTCGCCAGATCCAGAGACACCTCATCCCCGTCTTGCAGGGCATCGGCGATCTCGGGGGCTTCGAAAGCGGGAATCCCGAGGTTGAGCAGGTTGCGGTAATGGATGCGGGCAAAGCTGTGGGCAATGATCCCACCGATTTGCAGTTTCTTGAGGGCCATCGGAGCGTACTCACGGCTGGATCCCAGACCCCAGTTGCGGCCTCCCACCAGCAGGTCACCGGGTTTCACTTGCCCTGCAAACTCGGGGCGAAAGTGCGAGAAGGCGTACTTGTGAAAGACATCCTCTCCAACCATGAAAGGGGCGTACTTTCCGGGCAGGATGTCGTCGGTGTTGATTGAGTCACCAAACTTCCAGATTCTGGACATCATTTACTCCTCTTCTACAAAAAAGCCCATCAGGTCATCCAGATTCCAGGTGACCCCACATCCGGGGCATTCGACGCGTGGTTTCTCGGGGTGGGTGACCTCGACCTGTTCACCGCAGGACGGGCACCGGAAGGTGAAAGGGAAATTAAGGTGTTCCATTATTCGTCCAAGGGATATTTTTTATGCCTTTATCGTAGTAGGAAATTATATGGATATAGTTTAGATCCTCTCGATTTCTTATAATGTACTCACGTATAGGTCCATATTTTAATATTTTAAATACTGAATCGAAAAATTGAAAATTTACATTATAGTCTATCAATTCACTCTGTAAGCAATATAAAATAGAATCAATTTTGAATAATAATTCATTGACGTTTTCTTTGAGTAAGATTTCTGTTCTTCTGGTGTTGTTTGCGTTGAATCCGTATATTTCGTCAAATATATCCATATTTAAATTTCTGTTGCTATCTATGAATTTTTTGATAACATTTCTGTCTTTTGTGAAAATCTCCTGAAATTTTCCTGTACTATCGGTATAGTATATAAATTGTATTTCTAGACTCTCTGTGCTTCTTAAGATCGTTTTGTATATCTCCATATCGAATATGGAAGCGTGTATAGATTTATAGTTTTCGAGCTTTTGTAGATTGATTGAAAGTTCGGTGTATCTTTTATTTTCTTGGTTGGATTTGATGAGGTATAAAAATGTTATAAAAGTCAGAATGGAAGTGAGTCCGCCAAAGCTATCTCCAAAGACTCCTATTCCATCATCTGAGGCGGTTGATATATTTTCAATTATAAATTTTACTATTAGGGGCCAGAAAAAGAGTAGAAATAGGATTAAAAATAATTGCATACTTCTATTTTTCAAAATATATTCTAAAATATAGTCAATATATTGATTAATGCCTTTCCTCTTCATAGTTTAAAGATCCTCAGGCAATGAAATCACGCCCATGACGGCAGTGGCAGCAGCAACAGCAGGGGAGGCCAGATAAATCTTGGCATCCTTGTCCCCCATGCGCCCGATGAAGTTGCGATTGGAGGTGCTCACGCAGACTTCGCCGGGGGCCAGCACACCCTGGTGCCTTCCCATGCAGGGACCACAGCCCGGAGTGCTTAAAGTTGCGCCAGAGCGGATCAGGGTCAAGAGGGTTCCATCTGCGGTGGCCTGTTCCAGCACTTCACTGCTGGCAGGGATCACCAAGAGGCGCACATTGGGGGCCACTTTGCGGCCTTGCAGGATCTGTGCAGCAGCATGCAGGTCTTCGAGGCGTCCGTTGGTGCAGGTGCCAATGAACACCTGATCCACTTTGATGCCGCGCAGGGCGGTGACCTCTTCCACGTTGTCCACGTAGCTCGGGACGCTCATGCGGGGGGTGAGTGCGCCCAGATCAATGGTGATTTCATTGACGTAACGTGCACCTTCATCGGGGTAGACCCACTCTGGGATGGTGTAGCCGTAATCGGTCAGGATTTCTCCGCCGGGAACGACCAGACCCGCTTTGGCTCCGGCCTCCACGCACAGGTTCGCCAGAGTCATGCGTTCGCCTCTGGTGAATCGGTCTCCAGCGTGGATTTCGATGCTCATGTAGGTTCCGCCGTCTGCGGTCAGCACGCGGATCATTTCCAGAGCCACGTCTTTGGCGGTGACCCCTGCGTTCAGTTCGCCGGTCAGGGTGACTTTCACGGACTCGGGGACTTTCAGCCAGGTTTTGCCACTGGCGGCAGCCAGAGCAATGTCGGTTGCGCCCATTCCGGTGCCGAAGGCGGCCACGGCCCCGTAGGTGGTGCTGTGGCTGTCGCTGCCCAGCACGATGGCTCCGGGGAAAGCGAGGCCTTCTTCCATCAGGACCTGATGGCAAATGCCACGACCCACATCAAACAGCTTGACGCCTGTGCGGGCTGCGTATTCTCGGGCCACCTGATGGCTTTTGGCCACATTCACGCTGCTGGCAGGGGCAACGTGGTCAATCACGATGGACACCCGCTCGGGGAATTTGGGGGTGGTTTCCAGTTCGCGGTCCAGCACTTTGATCACGGATTCGGCGATGGAATCCACGATCATCACTTCGTCCACCTCGACCACTGCGAGGTCTCCGGCGTAAACGGTTTTTCCGCTGCGCTGGGAGAGGATTTTTTCAGCCATGGTTTGGGGTTTCATGGTTCTCCTTCGTTCAGTCTTCCAGAGACAGGTCCAGCACGTCTTGCCGGGTGACCAGTCCGCCGACCCAGATGTCTTGGGCTTCGCCGTTCTGGACAGTGAAAAGTGCGTTCAGTCTGGAAGGTTTTTTGATGGCCACGGCCTGTGTGACACTCAGGCGCTGGCTTCCATCTTCCAGAATACCCACTTTTGCGAGGTATCCGCAGAGTGTGGCATAGGTGTTGCTGGCCGCGTTGTCTTCCACGATGTTTTTCAGTGGAGCGGTGTACCTGAAGCTGATTTCCCCTTCAAGACACACGAAAATCAAGCCTCTGGTGCCAGTTGCATTGTTGAGGTCGGTGACCAGTTCCAGATTGGGCTTGGCGCTCCTCAAGCCTTCTGCGGTCAGAGGGACCACCAGATTGGGTCTGGAGGTGCTTGCGGCCATGATGGGATACCTGAGGTCCAGATCGGTCCGGTCAATTTGCAGGGCCTCGCAGACCAGATCCAGATCGGCCTCGACGGACAATGCGGTGGCATCTCCCTGCTTCAGGTGGTACATGCCCTGTTCCAGACGAGCAGGCATGACTTCCTGCATGTTCACTTGCACCGCTTCATCCAGTTCACCCCGAGAGCGCAGGTGGGCCAGAGCCACAATCGCCCCAGAGTCGG
Source organism: Deinococcus misasensis DSM 22328 (assembly GCF_000745915.1). Taxonomy (NCBI): domain Bacteria; kingdom Thermotogati; phylum Deinococcota; class Deinococci; order Deinococcales; family Deinococcaceae; genus Deinococcus; species Deinococcus misasensis. The sequence goes on along the minus strand of NZ_JQKG01000018.1, from coordinate 16,314 downwards.
AATCGCCTTTCTCTTTCTGGGCATTGAAAAAACGCAAGCTGACGTGGTCCTGCCCATACTCCGTGATGAAGGCGGTGATGGGCGCACCATAACGGCTGGCGTTCTGTTTGGCGATGCTCTGGAATTCGGTTTCAGAAGCATCCTCGCACACCGCGATCACTTTGCCGCCTGTGGCACTGGGGTAATCCGGGTAAACCGTGTAAATGTAGCTTTCGGGCATGGTTTCCTCCAGAGCCGTCAGCCATCAGCTTTCAGCAAGACACCAAGCCAGAGCTTGGGCATCTTGAGAACTGACCGCTGACGGCTGATTGCTGATGGCTTTAAGCCAACACCCAGCTTTTCAGGATGTCGCTGATGTGCTCGTCATCGAGGTCTCCGCTGTCTGCGAGGGCCTTGATGTGGTCGGTGATGTCACGGAGTTGGTGCTCACCGAAGTGCAGGCCCAGTTCGCGGGCTTTGAAGGCAATGGCGTGCTTGCCGGTCAGTTTGCTGCCAGCCTGAATGCGGCGGCCCACCCCGAACACCTCTGGGGGAATGGCTTCGTAGGCACCGGGATTCAGGTAAATGGCTTTCAGGTGCATGCCGGCTTTGTGGTTGTAAGCAAATTCACCGGTCAGGTAGTTGTTCCAGGGGATGGGCAAACCGACCATGCGGGCGATCATGTTGTCCAACTCGGGGAGCATCTCCAAGTTGTACTTGTCCATCAGGCCCTGAGGGTCAAAAGTGAACATGCGCGCCAGAAAACCGCCCATGGGGGTGATGCCGTTTCTCTCACCGATGCCCAGAATGGTGGTGTCGATGTGGGTGGCTCCGGCTTCCACGGCTTCGTAAGCGTTGGAGATGGCGCATCCCGTGTCGTTGTGGCCGTGGAATTCGATGTCGCAGCTCACGGCTTTGCGCACTTCACGGACCAGAGAGTACACCTGACGGGGGGTGGCCACGCCCACGGTGTCTGCCAGCCCCACGCGGTTCACGCCGATTTCGTCCACGGCTTTGTAAACGCGCAGCAGGTCGCTTTCTTCGCTGCGGAAGGTGTCTTCGGCAGAGAAACGCACCTGCACGCCCTGAGATTTCACGTATTGAATGACTTCTCTGGCCTGATCGATGATCTGGTCGATGCTTTTTCCGTGTGAGAATTCACGCAGGTAACTGGAGGTGCCGAACAGCAGGTCCAGCCCGTGCACGCCGGTGTCGATGGCGCGGCGGGCATCTTCCATGGCGCAGCGCACGTGGGTGATGATTTTGGCTTTCAGACCGAGGTTCACCAGACGGACTGCGTCGGTGGCGGCCTGTTCGTTCACCATGGGGGTGGTGACTTCGATGAATTCCACACCGAAGGCATCCAGAGCCTGTGCAACTTCGACTTTGTCGTCGCTGGAAAAGCTGGCTCGGGCAAATTGTTCACCTTCCCGCAGGGTGGAATCGATGATGTACCACCGGTCTGCGGGAATGTAGGCTTTGTATTCTTGGTTGCGAGGCTCCTGACTCATAAGTGAAAAACAATGTACCCCAAAAATTATCAAATGTCAAATAAAATGTGAATAAACTTTTCAAATGTTAAGTATCTCCTTCGCTCAATCACAACTGTGCCATAACTGTCCTGCAATTCTCCCTGAAAAGCACAGGGGGTGTCTACAGAAAGCCCTGTGTTTCCAGAGGCGTAACTGAACATCAAGGTGCGGAATGAAAAAGCACCTGCCAGAGCAGGTACAGGCTTGAAGCTGTAAAGGTTTAAGCTTTGAACACAAAACGAATGCTGCCAGAGATTTGCGCTCCGGGCTGTAGGCTCAAAAAGCCTGTGCCTTCAACCCCTTGCTCATGCAAATTGAAGGCATCTGTGCAGTTGGTGACGGGCTCCAGAGCCATCGTTCCATCAGGTGCGGTGAAGACAATCAGGTGCTGGAACACCGGATCGGCATCGAGGGTCAGGCTGTAAGGGGTGCCGGGGTATTGGATGTCCACAGGCCCTTCCAGACCGCCAAAGACCGTATCAAATTTGCGGTCTCCCAGAGCGGCACCTTCACTGAAATCCAGTTCTTTGGGCAAGGGTTTTTTCCCTTCAGTGGGAATGTTGCTGCTGTCGGTTTTGTAGACCCCATCCACTTTGAAGGTCAAAATGGCGTCTTCAGAGCCTGCAAAACGGCGCACAAAATAAGGGTGGATGCCAAACCCGATGGGCATTTCTTCTTCACCCACGTTTTCGATGGTCAAGGTCTGGGTCAGGGTGTTGCCTTGCAATTCAAAAGTGGTGGTCAGGGTGAGGGGAAAAGGATAGTTGAAGGCTTCCAGATCATCGTGGTCTCTGGAATCAAAGAAAAACACCAACTTGTTCTCGGTGTGCTCTTTCAGCACATGGGGTCGATTGCGCACATCGCCGTGAATGGCCACATGCTCTTTGGCGTTGGTCATCAACTGGTGGGTTTTGCCTTTGTAAGTGAATTTACCGGCCCGGATGCGGTTGGAGAAAGGCACAAGACTGTAACTCCCAAGAGGGCTGGAGATGTTTCCTTTGAGGGCTTCTTCTGTCACTTCCCGCATGATGGGGTGCCAAGTGCCCTGAATGTTGTGCTGAAAAGCTGCAATGCTGGCTCCCAGACGTTCGTGAACCTGCAAGCGCAACTGGCCGTTTTCGATGGTGTGTAAGTCCATAAGCCCCATTATGTGCACGAAAGGGGCAGCATCGGTGTCAAATGAACACTTTTGTTCAGAAGACTGGCAGGTTTCAGAACAAAAGACCCACCAGAGACAGAAGCATCCATCAAAAAAAACTGCCATTCACAGGCAGTTTCTCTGGGCCATAAGAATTCACTTGGGCGGATTTTTTTCGAGGACTTCCACCAGAATGTAGCGTTTGCTGCTGGCATCGGCAGGAGGATTTTTCACGTCTTCCACCCGGACCCGCAGTTTGTAGGTGAATCCCTCCTCGTAAGCAAACCCTTCGATGGACTGGTAGAAGAATTCCCAGTTGGTTTGCTCTGGGGTGCGGACCTGCAGGCACTTCATGGGCACCATGCCTGTGCAGTCCACTTTCTTGGGACCGACCAGCAGAATCTGGGTGTCCGGGGCAACACTGGTGATGGCGGCTTCAGGTGCAGTGTTCAGGGTTTTGGCCTCGATTTTGGGATTGCGGGTGAACACCAGCATGCCAGAGCCTTTGGTGTACAGCACCAGTGTGTTGTTGCTGACCTGATAACGCATGACCCCTTGCATGGCTTTGAAGTAAGCTTGCTCGGTTTTCGAAGGACGGGGTTCACAGGCCATTTTGGTGCTTGCCAGAGGATTCACTTTGAATTGGGTGCCTTTGGCAGAGAAGGTGCCAGAGTACCGGTTGCAACCAGAGAATCCAGACAGTTGTTTGCCCTGAATTCTCAGGGTGGGTGCAGGGGCCAGTTCTTGCAATTTCCCATAATTGCCTGAAATCAACAAGGTCCAATCCCCTTCAAGGGGATTGCCGGGTTGAGCAAAGGCCAGAGGTGCCAGGAGCAGGGTGCTCAGGGAGAGCAGTCTTTTCATGGCAGTCATTCTTACAGGTGCTCTCATGAGAAAACTTCAGTTTCGGCTAAGATTCAGGTCAAAGCCTAAAAAAACCTTCCAGCAGCACTGGAAGGTTGAGCAAACTGTAAGAAATCAATCGAAATCGTAACCCAACCCATCAAAGAGGCCTTTGAGGGGGAAGGTGTGAATGGGTGTGCGGGTTCCTCCCAGAGCGAAATGCTCCCACTTCATGCCCTCTTGCATTTGCTGGATGTACTCTGGGGGCATTTGTGCAAAACGGGAATTGGCCCCCATCTGGCTCTTGTGGGATTGCATGGAAGCCATTTTCTGGTCCAGCACGTGTGCCACATTCAGACGCACCGCAATGGTGGCATCGGTTACGCCATACACTTTGGGGTCCAGATTCTGGTTGATGCCACTCTGGGCCATGCGTTCAGAAAAGGCAATGGGCATGACGTTGTAAAACAGGCGTTTCGGAGTGCCAGAGGAGTAAAACAGCGCAGTCACTGCCCGATGGATGATCAGGTGGTCGATGTGCCCGTATCCACCGTGAGGATCAAAGGTCACCAGAATGTCTGGTTGAAGTTCCTCAATGTAAGGGCGCAATTTGGCTTCCACCTCGAAGATGTCCTGATGCATGAAGGCATTGGAATTCTCGTTCTGGGTGCGCTCGAAACGTCCAGAGTCGTGGTAGCCCAGAAAAATCGGCCCATGGATGCCCAGGGCTTTGCAGGAGTCACGCAATTCCTGTTCACGCTGTGCCCCAAGGTCGGTGATGTGACTGAGGGAAGGATCGGTGATTTTGCCAGATTCCCCTCGGGTGGCGCAAATCAGGTGGACATCCACCCCGAGTTTGGCGTAGTGGGCAAGGACCCCTCCTGAGAAGGCTTCGTCGTCTGGATGGGCGTACAGTGCAAGCAGAGTTGGCATATCCACGAGCATAAAGGCTTTGATGAACAGGGTGTGTGACGGGATGAGGAATGTGTGGGGGTGGAGTTTGTGTCCAGTCGCTGTTGAGGCGGTGAAGTTGGAGGAAGCCATCAGCAATCAGCAAGAAGGAAAGTCTTCTTCTCAGTTCTTGATGCCCAAAAACTTGTGGTGTTTTTGCCCTTTTGCTGTTTTGCGAGAGCCAAAGCTGAAAGGTGGGTTGTTCGCTGATGGCTGACTGCTGACCGCCTTCTCCTTGATCACGGTCCCATGGAACCCCCTGGAAATGCCTTGCAGGCTTGTCTTGACAATCCCCTGAAGCATTTGGAAGCGATACCAAAAATGCCTTATACTCGAACCATGCAAAAACTCAAAACCTGGCTGGTCAGCCTGGGTCTGCTTTCCAGCATGGCTTTTGCCCAGACCCCCGATTTCAGCAATGACCGCATTTATTTCCTGCTCACCGACCGTTTCGCCAACGGAGACACCACAAATGACCTCGGGGCCAACCCCCAGCAACCCCTCAACTGGCACGGTGGAGATTTCAAAGGACTGATCCAGAAAATCAAAGAAGGTTACTTTCAGAAACTCGGGTTCACGGCGATCTGGATCACCCCGGTTTACCTGCAAACCCCTCCCGTTCCGGTCACTGGAGGCCCCAACGCAGGTTCTGAATTTGCAGGCTACCACGGCTACTGGGCCGAAGATTACTTCAAAGTGGACCCCCACCTGGGCACCCTCGATGACCTGAAAGAACTGGTCAAAGTGGCCCACGACAACGGCCTGAAAATCGTGCAGGACATGGTGGTCAACCACCTGGGCTACGGAGCCACCTTGAGCAAAACCCGTCCCGAGTGGTTCAACACCGATGCAGACTGCAATGCCAGCATCAACCGGGATGTGGATTGTGCTCTGGCGGGTCTCCCTGACCTGAAGCAGGACATTCCAGAGGTCCAAAAACTCCTGAACGATGCTGTGACCTACTGGATCAAAGAGGTGGGCATCGATGGCATCCGCATGGACACCATGAAGCACTCCACCGACAGTTACTGGCCGCAGTTTTTTGCAGAAGGTGGTCCTGCCGATGCCTCCAAAATCTGGACCGTGGGTGAAGTCTACAACGGCGATCCCAATTTCCTTTCCAAATACCTGAATTTGGGTGCGCCTTCGGTGCTGGATTTCGGGTTGTATGGGGCCATCAAAGACAGCATCTCGGGTGGAGCAGATGCCACGCCTGTTGCAGATGTGCTGTCGCGCGATGGGGTGTATCCAGATGCCAGAAGGCTCAGCACCTTCATCGACAACCACGATGTGAAACGTTTCGTGTCCGAATCGGCAGAACGGGGGGTGACCGGACAGGCCGCCGTGGAACGCCTCGATCTGGCCCTCAGCCTGATTTACACCCTGCGCGGGACCCCTGTGGTGTATTACGGCACCGAACTGGCCATGCCCGGAGAAGGGGACCCCTACAACTATCCCCTCGGGCGCAGCAACCGCGAAGACATGAAGTTTGAAGGTGCCTTGCAAGCCCCCATCGCCCAGAGGCTTGCTGCTTTGAACCAGCTTCGCAGCAACACCCCCACCCTGCGCAATGGCCGTTACGCCGAAGTGTGCCGTCCTTACGGAGACACCAACGTTTTCGCATTCAAGCGCTCTCAACTGGGTCAACCTCCGGTGGTCGTGGTGATGAACAACGGAGACAGTGCCATCAACTTCAACGACCTGCCTCTGGAACTGTCCAAAACGTTTGCACCCAGTGCCCAGTTGCAGGAAATGACGGGCAGAAACCTGTCGGTCACCCTCAACGGAGATGGGAATCTGGTGGGTTCCCTGCCTGCCCGCACCCTGTATGTGCTGACTGCAGAACGCGGTCCCGGAGCCTACAGCAACCCCGAGAACCCCTGCATCGCTCTGGCGAAAGCAGGAGGGGCCAGTGCACTGGTCAAAATGAACTTCACTGTGGATGCCCGCTCACAGGGCAACGGACCTCTGGAACTGCGCCGTTTTGACACCGGATCGCAGGTCACTTACCCGATGCAGCCTGACCCCGAGCGTCCCGGCTTCTGGAAAACCACCATCAGTGTGCCCAAAAACACCCTCCTGAAGTTCAAGTACGGCAACCTGAATGCCCGTGCCCAGAACTCTGGCTACGAAGGCTACGGGGAACCGGACCGCTCTGTTGTGGCCAAAGAAGAAAATGCCAACGTCCAGAACGTGTTCAACTTCATCGTGTCACCTGTGCCCATCCTGATTGTGACCGGAAAGGTCACCAAGAATGGACAGCCTGTGGCCAACGCTCTGGTGGCTCTGGAAGGGGAGAACACCCTGTTCCATGCCCTGACGCTTGATGATGGCAGCTATTACCTGCCCATTCCAGCAGGCAAGCAGAAAGTCCGTGCCCGCCATCCCGATTTTGGGGGCAGCGATTGGATTGAACTTGAAGGTGCCCAGCAAAACTTCAATTTCGAGCTGAAATAAATTCAGTGCACCCAAAAGGGAGGCGAAAGCCTCCTTTTTTGTGGTGTCAATCCAGCATGCTGTTTTTTTTGATCCCATCCTTTTCTGGTCATGCAAATTGCAAGTCAGCTTACAGACTGTCACAATGCAGAACATGCTTGCATCCAAACTCAATTACCCTCTGACTGCCACATTTCGCATTGTCACCCTTTCGCCCGAGTTGCAAATCAAGAATGCCTCTGGTGATGTGGTCTTGCAAATCAAACAAAAACTTTTGACCTTGCGCGAAGACACCACCGCTTATCAGGACGTCAACAAAACCATCCCCCTGTACCGCATGAAAGCCGACCGCATCAGTGGTTTCTGGGCGGTGCACCACTTCTGGAGGCAACAGGGAGAACAGTACCTCGGAGGCATCCGGGCCAACGGCCTGCGTTCCCTCTGGCGCATCAACTACACCGTTCTGGATGCCCATCAAAAAGAGATCTTCAACATCCGTGAAGAAAATGCATGGATCAAATTTCTGGATGCAGTGCTGTGCGAGATAGACTTCATCGGCTGGATTTTTGGCATGTTCATCAATCCGGTTTATCTGGTGCAAGACCTCTCGGGCAGAACCCTGTTCAGGATCAAGAAAAAGCGTTCTTTCTGGGAACGCTCTTTCACCATGGAAGCAGACCTGAAAGTGCCAGAGGAACAACAGGAGTTGGCCCTGCTTGCTCTGGCCCAATCGGTGCTGCTTGAACGCGCCAGAGGCTGAACCGGTCAGGAACTGTACAGGACTGTCAGGGTAGACTGTTCTCCATGACGGTTCTGCTTTTTCATGAAGATGCTTACCGCACTTCGTTCATTGCCACGGTGACGGCCACCGACGGCAACCGGGTGGCTCTGGACCAGACGGCTTTTTATGCTGAGGCGGGCGGCCAGAATGCCGATCAGGGCTTCTTTGTCTGGAACGATGAGCGCATTCCGGTGACCGATGTGCAAAAGAAAAACGGTCAGGTCTGGCACACCGTAGACGGTCTGGTGCCCAGGGTGGGTGATTACGTGCACGGCGAGGTGGATTGGAGCCTCAGGTACCGGCACATGCAGCGCCACTCTGGAGAGCATCTGCTGGCGCAGGCTTTTTTGCGGGTCAACCCCGAGTTCAAAGTGCAGGCGGTCAGCATGCGCAGCGAGGAATGCACCCTTGACCTTGCAGGCAACCCCACCGAGGAGGATGCCCGCAAAGCCGAAGAGGCTCTGATGCGCGTTGTTTATCGGAATTTGCCTTTTCACACGGTGTGGGTCACCGAAGCAGAATTGAGGCAGTATCCCCTCAGAAGGCCCCCTCAGGTTCAGGGGCGCATCCGTCTGGTCTGCGTGATGGACCGCATGGAACGCACAGGGTACTGGGAGGTCAGTGCTTGTGGTGGAACCCATGTCAACCGCACCGGAGAAGTGGGATCGGTGTTCATCACCAAGCTGGAGAAGGTGGCAGGAGGACTGACCCGGGTGTTTTTCGTGACCGGGCATGAAGCCTACCGCCTGCTCACCCACACTTACCGGGAATCCCGTACGCTGGCCACGTCTTTTTCCACCAGCCTGGAGAAACTTCCAGAGCGTGTGGAATCCCTGAAAACCGAAAACCTCGACAAAGCCCGCAAGCTGAATGCCGCTTACGAGGCCCTCTCAGAAAGCCTTCTGCAAGGCAAAAACGGAGTGCAGGTGGTGCCTCTGCCTGATGCAGACATGCTGAAACCGTTCAGCAAAGTGGCTGCTGCCCAGACGGACCTGCTCTGCATTGCCCATACGCCAGATGGCCGGGTGGTCGTGACGTCTAGCACAAAAGCTTCCGCAAAAGAGGTGCTGGCAGAAATACTGAAGAACGCTCAGGGCAAAGGGGGAGGCAAAGCGGACCTCGCGCAGGGCAGCGCACCCTCAGACCGCCTTGAGCAGGCGATTCACCTCTGGCGTGAAGGAGCAAACCCATGAAAGACTACTCCAGCAAAGCCGTGCACGTCGGCATCCCGAGGGGCCACGCAGAGCCTCTGGGCATCCCGATTTACCCTGCGGCGGCCTACCAGTTCGATGATCTGGATGTGGCTGCCGACGAATTCCAGCAAAACACCGGATACTCTTACATCCGAATGCAGAACATGACCAACCAGGCCCTCGAAGAGCGCCTGTGCAGTCTGGAAGGTGCAGACACCACCGTGGTGATGGCCAGTGGTCAAGCGGCTTCTCTGGCTGCGTTTCTGTCCACCTGCAAAGCCGGAGACCACATCGTGGCTTCCAGTGCCGTGTTTGGCGGAACCGCAGGCCTCTTGAACAATGTGCTCCCCAATCTGGGCATCACGGCTTCCATCGTGGACAACAACCCCGAGGCTGCCCGTGCTGCCATGCGAGACAACACCCGTCACCTGTGGGTGGAAACCATTTCCAACCCCAACGGAGATGTTGCAGACCTGCAAGGCTGGGCCGATGTGGCCCACGAGCATGGTGCTCTGTTCTGCGTGGACAACACGCTGGCAGGTGCAGGTTACCTGTGCCGTCCATTTGACCACGGTGCAGACATGATCATGCACAGCCTGACCAAGTGGGCCGGAGGTCACGGCAGCGCTCTGGCCGGATGCGTGATGGTCAAGGATGGGGCCAACATCGACAACATCCCCGTCCTGCAAGACCTGAAAGACCAGTTTGGACCCAGAGCCCTGTCCCGCAAGGTGCGCTCCATCGGGGTGCATCAACTGGGCATGACCCTGAGCCCCTTCAATGCTTTCATGATTGCTCAGGGCCTTGAAACGCTGGAGTTGCGCATGCTCAAAGAGTGCGACAACGCCATGAAAATTGCCCAGTTCCTGCAAGACCACCCGAGGGTCAAATCCGTGAACTACAGCGGTCTGGAAAGCAGCCCTTTCCATGCTGTGGCCCAGAAGTACCTCAGAAATGGCTTCGGGGCCGTGATGTCTTTCGAGGTGGAAGACCCCGAGCGTTTCTTCAAGAGCCTCAAAATGATCCGCATGGTGGCAAACCTTGGTGATACACGCACCTTGTGCATCCACCCTTGGACCACCACCCACGGCAGACTCTCCGAAGAAGGCAAGAAAGCGGCAGGTGTCAGCCCTTACCTGATCCGCATGACCGTTGGCGTGGAAAGCCTGCAAGACATCCTGTCTGACCTTGAGGGTGCCCTGTAAATTTTCTTGAACGTGCAGGGTGAGGTTTTGGCCTCACCCTTGTTTGTTTTCTTTTGTGGCTCTGGTTCCCCTTGATTTCCCCGGTCTTTCATCAGGGGTTTCCCTGTCTCTGACCTGACTTTCCCATGACAAATCAGGTGTACCACAGCTTTTCTCATACAATGAAAAACATGGATTTTGACAAGTACTGCATTGACCGTCCAAAACATGTGCGCCTGGCAGACTGGAAAACCGATGACAAAGGCCGACTCACCAAAGAGAAAGCCGAAATGTTGATGGAAGACTTGCGCGGAAAGCTGCTGGACTTGCAGGAACGTCTGTATGCCGAAAACCAGCGCAGTTTGCTGGTGATTTTGCAGGCCAGAGACGCTGGAGGCAAAGACGGCACCATCAAACACGTCATGAATGGCCTGAACCCTCTGGGGGTCAGTGTGGTGCCCTTCAAAGTGCCCAGTGAACTGGAGGCTTCACACGACTTCCTCTGGCGCATCCATCAGGTGGCTCCACGCAAAGGTCAGGTGACCATTTTCAACCGCAGCCAGTACGAAGACATTCTGGTGCCCACGGTGCACGGCCTTGCCGACAAAGAGGTCATTGACAAGCGCTACAGGCACATCCGGCATTTTGAAGAATTGCTGGCAGATTCAGGCACCAAAATCCTGAAGTTTTATTTGCACATCTCCAAAGAAGAACAGAAGCAGCGTCTGCAAGAACGCCTCGACAACCCCGAGAAGCACTGGAAATTCAATCCGTCCGACCTCAAAGAAAGGGCGCTCTGGGATGAGTACACCTCGGTCTATGAGCGAATCCTCTCGGAGACCAGTTCCAGTTTTGCTCCGTGGTATGTGGTGCCTGCTGATCGCAAGTGGTTCCGAAATTATCTGATTGCTTCGGTGCTGGTGCACACCCTTGAAAGCATGAACCTCAAATACCCCAAAATTGCTGAGGGCATCGAACACATCACCATCGAATGACCATCGAATGAACCTCAAAGCAGGGTTTGCATCCAGCACGCCCGCTGGGTAAGAATTCCTGCGGAAAGGCCAGAGGTTTTCGGGCACACTCAGACCATGAAGCTGAGTTTTCGAAAAACCATTGGCCTTTTTGCTTTGATGGCTATGGGGGTGTACCTGTTTGCACCCCGTCGCATTGTGACGGTGCTCCCCACCCCCCGAATTCCGGGCATGGAAGAGGGGAAAACCGTCACCCTCAACGGTCAGGACATTTATTACGAGGTGGGTGGTGCAGGACCACCTGTGGTGTTCATTCACGGCATCGGAGGGGGCAACTCTGGGTACCAGTGGGTGAAAAACGTGCCAGAGTTCCTTTCCAACCACCGGGTTTTTGTGCTGGACCTGCCCGGCTTTGGTCGCAGCACACCCAGACCCCAGCATTACAGCACCGGTCTTTATCTGGCAGCCATCGAATCCTTCTTGAAGGAAGTGGTGAATGAGCCATGTACCGTGGTGGCTTCCAGTCTGGCCGGAGCGTACTGCATCAAAATTGCCCACGACCATCCCGAGTTGATCCAGAAACTGGCTCTGGTGTCTCCGACAGGTCTGGACCAGTTGGTGGAGGCTCCAAACATGGATTTCTACCACAAATTGATTGGAACCCCTGTGGGCAGTGTGTTTTCCCGTTTGATCCGCAGCCGTCTCAGTGTCAGTTATTTCCTGAATCAGCAGGTGTATCTGGACCGGGATCTCATCAATGAAGGGGTGAAGGATGTCTATCACATGCACCTGCAAACCCCACACGCCCAGTACCCGATTTTTGCCTTCATCACCGGGCATCTGAACCTCAACATCAAAGAAGAATGGAAAAGCCTCAAGCAACCCGTCGTGGTGGTGTGGGGCCAGAGGGACATCAACACACCTGTCAAAGGCTTGCAGCACTTCAAGGACCTGAAGCCTGACTTTGAATCTCAGGTGCTGATGGCCCGGGCCATCCCCAACGATGAAAAGTCCGCAGAATTCAACGGATTTCTAAGGCAATTTCTGGACCATCATTCCGAAATGATGTCTCCAGAGCACAATTGACCTGTGGTTTGACATGCTGAAAAAAGCCTCAGGCAGGCGCAGAATGGCCCCATGAAATTGAAAATGGGTCTGTTCTTGTTGTTCCCTCTGGTGCTCTTTTCCTGTGCACCCCGCCAAACCCTCGCTGCCACACCTACCCTCAGGCTTCCCGGAATGCAAGAAGGTCGGTCCATTGAACTGAATGGTCAAACCGTTTACTACGAGGTTGCAGGAACGGGTTCTCCTCTGGTGTTCATCCATGGCATTGGAGGCGGGAACTCAGGTTACCAGTGGATCAAGAACGCACCAGAGTTCATTCAGAACCATCGGGTTTATGTGATGGATTTGCCCGGGTTTGGCAAAAGCACGCCCAAACCCCAGAATTACACCGCAGACCTTTATGTGAACACCATCAAAGCGTTCCTCAAAGAGGTGGTTCAGCAGGAAGCCACAGTGGTCGCATCCAGTCTGGCCGGGGCCTACAGCATCAAAATTGCCCATGACCATCCTGAACTGATTGGTAAACTGGCTCTGGTTTCTCCCACAGGCATCACTGAACTGGTTGAACCACCCAACACCGGTTTTTACGATGCGCTGCTCAACACACCTCTGGGAGGCACGATTGCTGCTGCCCTGAGGGGCCGTTTTGGCATCAGTTTTTTCTTGAAACAGCAGGTGTATCTGGACCAGAGTCTGGTCACCAATGACCTGAAGAAGGTCTACCAGAACAACCTCAAGCATCCCAATGCCCCTTATCCTGTGTATTCTTTCATCTCGGATCACTCCAATTTGAACATCGAGCAGGAGTGGAAAGCCCTGAAGCAACCTGCCGTGCTGTTCTGGGGTTCCGACGATGTGAACACCCCTGCTGCAAGCGCGCAACGGTTTGTGGAACTGCGCCCAGAGGTCAAACTCAACGTATTGAAGGCTCGGGCCATTCCCAACGATGAAAGGTCTGCAGAATTCAATCTTCTGCTTGCTGAATTTCTGCAAGGACGCTGAAGGGGTTTTCAGGGGTTTGTGTTCTTTTCCTGAGGCGAAACTGTAGATCAGTGGGAAGAAATCTCCTCAAATGGGCTAAAGTCTAAACCGAGTTCAATTATGTATATGGCAAAATATAGCATTTGTGTTATACTGATAACGGCGCACGAGACACCCAGGGCTCCGTTGGTGGGCAGGGTTCAGAATGGTCTGATCGTGTTCGCGACCCCAAGACTCTGTGCCTCGCCCAAGTTGCGAGTCGGGTAGTTTCTACCACCGTTGTCTTTCCCAAAACAGAGCCATTTCAGAGAGAGTCCCCACCAAGGGGGCTTCTCTCTTGAAGAAACCAGAGCAGAACCCAGAGCAAAAAAGCACCCTGAATGGGTGCTTTCTGATTTTGATCCTTTTCACGGTCCCTTTTATATTTTACAGAGGCAGGGTTTCTCCGGGCTGCAAGGCCAGAATGTTCAATCCTTCGATGTCCTGGGTCAGGGATGCCAGTTCCTCTGGGGTTCCCACCAGAGCCGGAATGTACCCATAGTGAAAAGGCACCACCTCTTTGACCCCCAAAAGCCGAATGGCATGTGAAGCTTCCAGAGGTCCCATCGTGAACCGGTCTCCAATGGGCAGCAAAGCCAGAGTGGGCTGGTAAATGTCACCAATCAGGCGCATGTCTCCAAAAATGCAGGTGTCTCCAGCCACATAAATTCGGCTGTTGTCCAGATGCAGCACGTAACCCACCCCTTCGTGCAGCCATCCTGCTCCCTCTGCCGTGTTGATCTGGGCATGGTGAAAAGCCTGCGTCATGGTGACTTTGATGCCCATCACCTCAATGGTCCCTCCTTTGTTCATGCCTTCAAAAAGGTTGGGATCCATGCCACGTTCAATCAGGAACCAGCGGATGGGATTGGGAACAATGAGACGGGTGCCCATTCTGGCTGCCTGATCGAGCACCTCCAGATCCATGTGGTCACCGTGTCCGTGGGTGATCAGGATCAGGTCTGCCCCAGAGAAATGCTTGAATTCTGCAGGACACGCAGGATTGTCTTTGAGCCAGGGATCAATCAACAGGGTTTTACCCTGTGGGGTCACCAGTTTGAAGCTGGCATGACCGATAAACGTCAATTCGGCAGGCATGCACTGTTATACCTTTTCTGTGCGGTCACCTGACATCCGTCAGGAAGCGTAGTCTTCTCGGGCTTCCTCCAGAGCTTCCATCACGATGGCCCGTGCATCTTCCTCCCCAAACAGGGGCACCACCAGAGCCTCCATGTCACTGACTTTGCCCAGAATGCGTTCATCGGCATACTCCGGGTCCATTTGGGGGTGCTTGGCCTGATGGTTCTTGAAGCGCAGACGCACAATTTCGGTCAACAGTTTTTTGACAATGTCGCGGGTTTCTCGGGTTTGCATGTGTTGTTCCTCCTTCAATCGCTTTCTTTCAGGGTAGAGGAGGGGCCTGAGAGCCCTGACAGGGTTGGCTGAAGTTTTCATTTGTGTGTGTGGCTTTTGTGCTGTACGCTTATTCAGATGTTGCTTCAGACAAAACTTCCCTGAAGCAAGAAGACAGGTGAGCAGGTGCAGCACAACCTCAATGGATCTGCAACAACTGATCTGCAACGCAGGAGGACCTCATGGGTTTAGGAATCGGAATTGTCGGACTTCCGAATGTTGGAAAGTCCACCTTGTTTAATGCCATCACCAGAGCAGGCGCTCTGGCCGCCAACTATCCTTTTGCCACCATCGACAAGAACGTGGGTATTGTGACCGTGCCAGATCCACGCCTCAAAGCCCTCTCCGATGTGTTCACCAAAGGAGACCGGGTTCCCCCCATCATTCCCACCGCTGTGGAATTTGTGGACATCGCCGGTCTGGTGAAAGGGGCACACAAAGGGGAAGGTCTGGGCAACCAGTTTCTGGCCAACATCCGTGAAGTGGATGCCATCGCCCACGTGGTGCGCTGCTTCGAAGACCCCAACGTGGTGCACGTGGCCGGACAGGTCAACCCCATCGAGGACATCGAGACCATCAACACCGAACTGATCCTCGCAGACATGTACGGTCTGGAAAAGCGCATCGAGAACCTCAAGAAGAAAGCCAAGAGCAACGACCGCGACTCCGCAGAGTTGATGGCTCTGGCCCAGAGCATTCTCAAAGTGCTTGAAGAAGGCAAACCTGCCCGCGCTGGTGAATACGAGATGCCTGTCCCCAAAGATTTCGGCCTGATGACCATCAAGCCCGTGATCTACGTGGCCAACGTCTCCGAAGAATTCCTCACCGAAGACAACGACATGGTGAGAGCCGTCCGCGAATACGCTGCCAAAGAAGGGGCAGAGATCGTGAAGATCAGCGCCCAGATCGAAGCAGAGCTTTCTGAAATGACCCCAGAGGAATCCAAAGAGTTTCTCGCTGACCTTGGCGTAGAGGAATCCGGTCTGGACCAACTGGTCAAAGTGGGCTACAAAACCCTCGGCCTGATCACCTTCATCACCTCTGGTGAAAAAGAAGTGCGTGCCTGGACCATCCGCGAAGGCACCAAAGCCCCCGGCGCAGCAGGCCAGATCCACAGCGATCTGGAAAAAGGCTTCATCCGCTCCGAGGTCATCGAGTGGGACAAGATGGTGGAAGCTGGAAGCTGGGCCAACGCCAAATCCAAAGGCTGGGTTCGCACCGAAGGCAAAGATTACGTGGTCAAAGACGGGGATGTGCTCTACATCCTCTCGGGCATCTGAGGATTTTCACACCAAATCCATCTCGGGGAGGCGCACAGCCTCCCTTTTTTTGGTTTTTGTGGGGTTTGCTGCAGGGTTTTTGTGGGGGATGTCTCCGGAATCCGTCTAGACAACTGTATTTTTGGCGGAGGTTTCCGCTCGGGATTTCTGTTGTTCTGGACGATGCCAAGTAGGTCAAAGCAAATACCCCTTTTTGGGAGTGTTGACATAAGGGCGTAATGGTTGTATTCTTTTCTTCGCCCGAGAGGAAGCAGCGATGCGAGAGACGAGGGCGGAGTTGTTTGACAACCGAAAGAATGCGAGCGAAGGAAAGTTTTCTTCTGCGAAGAAGAGAGCGAATCCCATACAAAATGATCTTAAGGGTCAAGATAGTAAGGGTGTATGGTGGATGCCTTGGCACTGGAACCGAAGAAGGACGTGGTTACCTGCGAAAAGCCCGGTCGAGCTGGATACAAGCATTGACGCCGGGATGTCCGAATGGGGGAACCCACTGCGTAAGCAGTATCTCGAAAGAGATGGGAACCG
>NZ_JQKG01000017.1 GCF_000745915.1 Deinococcus misasensis DSM 22328 | reverse complement strand
TTCGAACCCTCGGTGCAGTCACCCACACAACAGTTTTCGAGACTGTCCCAATCAACCGCTCTGGCACCTCTCCAGTGCGGTATTGAATGTATCACCTTTTCAGACGTGGGGCAAGTGTTTTTCATCCGGTGGTGGTAGGATGTTCCGCGTGACTGTTTCCAAGCCTTCTGCAATGAAAAACACCATCATTTTGATGCTGGGAACCCTGTCCAGCCGGGTGCTGGGTCTGGTGCGCCAGATGGTGATCAATCTTTTTCCTGTTTCGATTCAGGATGCTTTCAATGTGGCTTCCAAGGTGCCGAACCTGTTCCGTGAGCTGCTTGCAGAAGGGGCTCTGGTCAATTCCTTCATTCCGGTGTATCAGGGTTTGCCCGAGGCCGAGCAGAAGAAGCTGGCCAATTCTTTTTTTGGTGCCCTGATTGCCATCAACATGGTGCTGGTGGGTCTGGGCATTGTGTTTGCCCGTCCGATTGTGGATTTTCTGGTGGCCGATGGGGACAACATCAACACCGATCTGGCGGTGCAAATCACCCAACTGGTGATGCCTTTTCTGATGATGATGTCGTTTTCTGCGGTCAGCATGGGGATCCTGAGTGCCCGAGAGAATTTCAAGGCTTACAGTTATGCGCAGGTGGCCTTCAATGTGGCTTCCATTCTGGTGTTGCTGTTTGCACCTCGCACGGCTCTGTGGCTGGGTCTGGGCTGGACATTTGGTGGCTTGGTGCAGTTTCTGGTGCAGTCGTGGCCCCTGTTCAAGGCCGGGATGTTTCCGAGACCGCAACTGGGCTGGAACCCACACATCAAAGTGGTGCTTTCCAGAATGGCTCCTTTTTTGCTTTCGACCAGTGCCAGACAGTTCTTGAACCTGATCGTCACCCGTTTCATCACGGCTTTTTCTGGAGGGACCATTTCGGGATACCAGAACGCTGAGGTGATTTTCCAGCTTGCTCTGGGTCTGTTTGCGGTCTCCCCTGCCACCGCCCTTTACCCGAGGTTGGCCCGCCACTGGAACGATCAGGACACAGCCGGATTCAAAGCCCTGACCGTGCAAGGTTTGCGGGCCGTGGTGTTTTTTGCTGCCCCTGTGAGTGCTTTGCTGGTGGCTCTGGCCCCTTTTGCGGTGAGCATTTTCAATTTGAGTCTGCCAGACACCCCTGCAGAAATCCAGAAGTATCAGGCAGGTGCCCTGATTCTGGGCACCTGGGCGCTGGCCATTGTGCCGTGGGGCATGATTCAGTTCATGGCACGCACTTTCTTTGTGCGGGGCAGAACCTTGGATTCCCTTCTCATCACCTCTGGAGGCGCTTTCTTTGAAGTGGGGCTGTATGCCCTGTTGACCCGTCCAGAGGCTCTGGGCCTGAGCGGTTTCGGGATCAGCAGTTTCATTTCGGGGTTGGTGGTGCTGTCTGTGCAGCTCTGGTTGTACCGCAAACAATTGGGCTTTCCCTTGAAAGAACTGGGGGTGTTTCTGGTGCGGGTGGTTCCTGCTGCTGCAATTGCAGGTGGTCTTGCATGGTGGCTGGGCAGTTTGCTTCCGCACTCTGGGGGCATCTTGCAGGGCATGGTGGGTCTGGTGCTTGCGGGTGGGGTTGGAGGTGTGGTGTATCTTGTCCTGACCTTCCTGCTCAAAGTGAAAGAGCTGTCTTCTCTGGTCGGTCGGATCCGCCGTTGAGCTTCAGGTTCAATTCAGCCCAAAATCATGTTTACAGGTGCTTTCTCATGGTGATGTTTTGATAAGCCAATTGGCCTACTTTAAACATCTGTAAAATAAAAAATACACGTCTATTACACCAATCTTGCAATCGGGCCCTTGGACACGTCTCAGCCGCAAACCCCTGTTGTAAGATTTATGTAAATTGACTAAAGCCAGAATGAAGGTCGGGATGCTCCCTTGAGACACCAGAGGAGAAAAAGTACATGATTAAAATCCTCATCGTTGAAGATGAAGCCTCGCTGAGACAGATCCTGAAGACCTATCTGGAACGTCAGGGCTACCAGATCATCACGGCCAGCCGTGGAGATGAAGCGCTTGAGAAGTATGCCAAGAGCGACCTCGTGATTCTGGACCTGATGCTGCCTGACATGGAAGGTTACCAGGTCGTCGAAGCCATCCGCAAAACCCACCCCAACCACCCCATTTTGATGTGCAGCGCACGCACCAATCTGGATGCCCGTCTGGAAGGCTTCGAAGTGGGAGCAGACGACTTCCTCACCAAACCCTTCGAGTTGAAAGAACTGCTGGCCCGCGTGAAATCCCTGCTGCGCCGGGCAGGCAAGAGTGAAATCCTGCAACATGGCAAACTGAGCATCAATCTGGTGACCCGTGAAGTGCTGCTGGAAGAAAAACCCCTCAAACTCACCAAAACAGAGTTTGACCTGCTGGTGACCCTCGCCAGAGAACCCGGCAAAGTCTTCACCCGTGAATCCCTGATGCATCTGGTGTGGGAGAAAAACCTTGAGCCATCTTCTCGCAGTGTGGATGTTCGCATTGCCGACCTGCGCAAAAAACTGCGTGCTTACCCGGTCATTGACACCGTGTGGGGCAGCGGTTACCGCATGAAGAAAACCCTGTCCTGAACTGGACATCTTGAGCTTCATCCAACAAGAACCGCAGAGGTGTTGCCCCTGCGGTTTCTTTTTGTGAACGAATGCTGTGGAGTCAGGCTCTGGAAGCCATTTCTTGAATCTTCTTCAGCAGGTCATCGGAGTGCAAGGTGAATTCACTGGTGGCGCTTTCGATGTGGGCATCGCGCACAATACCTTTTTTGTCAATCAGGAAAACCGCACGGCCAGAGTGGCCTTTTTCTTCGATGTAAACACCGTAAGCTTTTGCCACATCGCACTTGATGTCTGCCAGCAAGGGAAGCTCAATGCCAAATTCGGCAGCCCAGGCTTTGTGGGTGTAAACGCTGTCCCGGTTGATGCCGAACACCTCGGTGTCGTGGCGGGCAAAATCGTCTCTGCGACCCGAGTACTCGGGAAGTTGCATGCTGCACACTGGACTGAAGTCCAGAGGGTAAAACACCAGAACCACATTTTTCTGTCCCTGATAACTGGACAGGGTGATCATGTCGCTGGTGGATGCTTTCAAAGTGAAGTCTGGAGCGGGTTGCCCGATCAAAGGGTGTGACATGGGTGTCCTCCTGCGAAATGCACGAACAATGTACTGTCCGAGTGTAGCATGCACCCGATTTCCAAAAGGTCAGTGCGTATACTGGTGGTCATGAGCAAGACCGACTACAACACCCTGATGAACGAGGTGATCGAGGTCACCCGCAGAACCCGCAAATTGTCACGCACCATCGGCAATGAAGCGGCTTTCAAACAAGCCGAGGAGTTCGAGCAAAGCGCAGGCAATGCCTACCGCAACCGCAATGCTGAACTGCTGGAAGCCACCTTGCTGGCCCTCAAAGAACTGGAAAAAGCCCTGCAACAGCAATTGACCAACTGAGGGTCAACTGGCCGGGGCACAACTGGCATCCGAAAGGTAGGAGTGCGGCTTCTCACCGATCTTGAAGCGTTCTCTGGCCCGCTGCATGTCGGCTTCAGCGAAGGAATCCAGCACTTCTACCCCATAACGCTGACCTTCTGCAAAAGCCAGCTTGCGGGCGGCTTGCAAGTCCTCAAAGTGTTCTTTGAGAAACAGACCCCCTGCATCCCTCTGGTACACCCCGTAAGCGTTTTCCATTCCAACAGCACAGCGCTGCACCTTGCCTTTTTCAAGGTACACAGGATGGATTTCCATGGCCTGAATCCGGGTTTGTTCAAAATAGTTTTTGATCCATGTCAGCAGTTGTTTCAACATCAGGCCACTCCTGTTCCACAGCGTCCTGAACGCACAACTTCCACAGGATGCTGGATGGTTTCAGCATAGCCAAATGGGGCTTGCGCGGATCTTATACACAATTGTTAAAATCCGTTAATTTGTTCTGTCTGACACAATAAAAACAACCCCAAGAAGTCAGAAAGTCGGCTAGACCAGCATCTGCTGGAAAACCATGCAGTGTTTACCCTGTAAAGCATGTTGAGAGCTGTTCTTTTTGATCTGGACCAAACCTTGCTGGACCGCAAACGCACTTTCAGGCATTTCATTGATGACCAGTACCAGAGAATCGCTTTGTTGCAAAACATCCCTTATGAGCAGTTTGTTGAAGATTTCACGGTGCTGGATGACAACGGTTACGGCCCAAAAGACCGTGCATATTTTCAAATGCTCAAGAAACATGGTCTGGACACCTCTCACGCCGAAACCCTTTACAAAGATTTCAGGGGCAATTATGCCCTCTGTGCCCAACCCTACCCGGACACCCACGAGGTGCTGCAAACCCTTCAAAAAGCAGGGCTTCGCATTGGCATCATCACCAATGGAGTGACAGCCACCCAGCAAACCAAAATGGAGCGCATCGGCATCCTGCCTTACACCGAAGTGGCTCTGGTCTCAGAGGCAGAGGGCATCAAAAAACCCAACCCAGAGATTTTTCATCGGGCATTGAACCGCATGGGCCTCACGGCTCAGGAGGCCATTTTTGTCGGAGACCACCCCGAGAACGATGTCCGGGCTGCACAGCATGTGGGCATGAAGGCGGTTCTGAAACTGGACGGCGACGATGTGGACACCTCGTTTGCCGACCATGTGATCTCAGACCTGAGAAGCCTGTTGCCTCTGGTGCTTTAAGCCTGAGAAAGCCCCCAGGGTCAGTGCAAAGTCCTGATTTTGGCATGTCATCGGAAAGAACGCTCAGCGGTCAGCCTTCAGCAAAAAGCTTGTCCAGAGGCTTTTGCTGTAGAGAACAGCAAAACAAAAAGATGCAAAAAGAAAGCTCCTCAGATCTTAAGCTCAAAAGGCAGCCAGAAAACTTTCCTTCTGGCTGAATGCTGATCACTGACGGCTGATGGCTCTCTTGGTTCGCATCACCCGACATCGACTTTGCGCTTGCCCTCAAGAAACCCCTGTGCTGCGAACAGGCAGTTTCAGGAATCCCCTTCTGGAGAGCCAGCGCAAGGCCACCACCACAAAAATGCCAATCAACTGACCGGCCAGCACCGGCAGCACGTCATGCAGCAGGTAAACCGTCAGGGCACCTGCTGCTGCTGCCGTGGCATAAATTTCATTGTTGCGGTACAGCACACTCGGGACGGCACCCACCAGCACATCCCGGATGATGCCTCCTCCCACCCCAGAGAGGGTGCCCACAAAGATCACACCGAGCACCCCAAAGCCCATCTGGATGCCTCCCAGTGCCCCAGAGACCGCAAAGAGGGCCAGTCCTGCCGTGTCAAAAGCACTGAGGGTGCGCTCATAACGTTCGAGCCTCGGGAACAAGAAGGCGATGATGGCACCACCAATGGCGACCCACAGGAACGTTTCATCCCGCAGGTAGATGGGAGGTGCAGTGCCTGTGAGGGCATCCCGGATGCTGCCTCCACCCACTGCGGTCACGCAACCCAGCACGATCACCCCATACAGGTCGAGTTTGCGGCGGATGGCCAGAAACGCACCCGTCAGGCTGAACACAAAGATGCCAAGCAAATTGAGGACGTAAAGGCTCTGGTCCAGGGTCATGTGTTCAGCATAGGGGAAATGCCCCTGCAAGATGTACCGGAAAGGGCCTTTTGCAATTGTGTCCTGCCTCCTGACACCTCCTGCATGCTCCCGTGTTACGGTGACCCATGATCACTGTGTTCTTTGATTTTCTCTGCCCATTTGCGTGGCGTGGCCTCGAACTGGCCGAAATGTTGCGGGTTGGCGACGGCTTGGGGTTTGAACTTTTGCACTTCAGTCTGGAACAACACAACCACCCTGAAAACGCCCAGAACCGGTTTGAACCCGTATGGTGGATTCACCAGCAACCCACCGAACAAACCAGAGGTTTGCTGGCCTTGCTGGGGTCTCTGGCTGCCAAGCAACAGGGTCCTGAGTGCCACCGTCATTTTGTGCTGGAACTGTTCCGTGCCCACCACAGAGACAAACTGCCTTTGCAGGAGGTGCAGACCCTCAAAACGGCTGCAGAACGTGCTGGACTGGACCTGCCCCGTTTTGAGTATGACCTGCAACACAACGATGCCTTGCTGCGCGAAGAACTGAAAGAAGAGATTTCCGACGCCTGCCGCGTGAAAGCCTTTGGCACACCCACTTTCGTTCTGGAGACCGGTGATGCTGCTTATTTCCGCTTTGCCCAGATGCCTGAAACCCTGGAAAAGGCCAGAGCCCTCTGGGACCTGTATGGGCAGGTGCTGAACAGCGAAGCCAGAATCGAAACCATCAAACGTCCGAGATAGACACAGGCAACCTGCCCCAAAACGTTTCCCCTCCCATGGCTTCTGGGAGGGGGCAACGGAGGTCAGATGACGTGGATTTTTGGTTTCAGCGGTGAAGCACAGGGACAGCCAAGGCTGGCATCTGGAAAACCACAGGCAGTTCGGTTTCGATTTGCTCTGGGCGGTTGACATGACCATCGGTGTAGCCACCGGGCAGGCCTTCCAGTTGGATGGGGATGCAATCCTCTGGGCGGTCCACGTAGTACCAGCTCAGGCGGCTGGCTGGGGTCAAGTGGCGGAACAGGATTTCCCGATAAAAGGCATTGACCACTTTGTGGGGTTGCAGGTGTGCAGCCCCCAGAGCTCGGGGTTCCAGTTCGTGCAGGTAAATCACCACCTGATCGTGGTCGGGGGTGCAGTACACTTCAAAATCACAAAAACCAAAGACATGGTCTGAATATTTGTACCTGAAATTGGACACTTCCTGAAGGTGTTGCATAGGGTGTGTGAACCTCCTCCGCTTGGGGCTGAAAAGGAAAACCTTGACACAAACGGTCAGATCAAAGGGACCGTTGCTGTCTGTTTCCCGAGGGTTGTTCGCTCGTTACAATCCTATTACACTCTGCCGGGAAAAGAACCCGTGATTCACCTGAGGACAAACCACGATTTTTTTGCTATGGGGATTTTGGGAAGATGACTGTCTTCAGTATGCATAAAAATGTCAGACCAATTGTCCTGCTCTTCTGAAAAAGTGCTGAAGTCTGTATAGAAAAGCGTTTAATCAAGCAAAGTTTAACTGTAGATGTGACACAAACCTCTGGAAATGGAATCATTTCCATGCATTTGCACTTGTTTTCACAAGTGCTCTGGCTTTCTGTGTGCTGTTTCAGAACCGCCACTTGCATAGAAACAACAGACAGCACATAAGTTTGCAACAAAAAGGTCCCAGGGTGTCCCGGGACCTCTGGAAAACCAAATTCAATCGTTTTTGGGAAGTTCACCCAGCCAGAGCATCAAAGCCTCGGCAGTGGCAGGGTTGGTGGCCAGAGGCACATCGTACACATCGCAGAGGCGCAAAAGGGCAGAAACATCGGGTTCGTGAGGCTGCGCAGTCAGGGGATCGCGGAAGAAAATCACCGCTTTGACCGAACCGGTGGCCAGACGTGCCCCGATCTGCTGGTCACCTCCCAGAGGCCCAGAAAGCAGGCGTTCCACATTTAAACCGGCTTTGGTTTCCATGATGCTGCCCGTGGTGCCTGTGGCAATCAAGGTGTAACGCATCAGCACTTCTTTGTGCCGCAAAGCAAACAATGCCAGATCCAGCTTCTTCTTGTCGTGGGCAATCAGGGCAACGGTTTCCATGGTTCCATTCTAGGGGGTTGCATGAGAGAAAAGGGGAAATATGTTTGAAGGACAGGATCCAGAGCCTTGTTGGATGATGTATCGACCAGTTGCCGAGGGCCGAGAGCAAAAAAAGCTTGGGCTAAGGCTTACAGGGTGCAGCACGCTTCTTGTGCAGAACAGGAGATCGGATACTGATCTCCTTGCACGTTACGCCCCTGCATTCCTTTGATCCTTTGTGCCACGAATGAATCCATGCCCTCGGCAGTCCAAAATCCTTCTGTTCACAACAAATTTCCCCCCCTCCCATACCGCCCCTGCACAACCCCACAGATTAGGGGTATCATAGGGACGCGATGGCGATTTACCAGAAAGCGAGACCCGTCACCTGGACAGAGGTGGTCGGACAGGAACACGTCCGGGATGTGCTGATGAGTGCCCTAGAGAAAGGGCGCATCGGGCATGCTTACCTGTTCAGCGGACCTCGGGGCGTGGGGAAAACCACCACGGCCCGTCTGATTGCCATGACCGTCAACTGTGAACACGAGTTCAAACCCTGCGGGGAGTGCCAGAGTTGCCGCCTGATCAAAAGTGGGGCACACCCCGATGTCGTCGAGATTGATGCTGCAAGCAACAACAGCGTCGATGACGTGCGCGACCTGCGTGAAAAAGTGGGTCTGGCCAGCATGCGTGGGGGAAAGAAAGTCTACATCCTCGACGAAGCACACATGATGTCCAGAGGGGCTTTCAATGCCCTGCTCAAAACCCTTGAGGAGCCCCCGGAGCACGTGATTTTCATTCTGGCCACCACCGAGCCAGAGAAAATCCTGCCCACCATCCTGTCGCGGTGCCAGCATTACCGCTTTCGACGTCTGAGCGAGCAGGAAATTGCTGGAAAATTGCAAAAGCTCTGCGAGCAGGAGCAGGCTTCTTACGAAATGGACGCCCTTTTGTTGATGGGCAGGCTCGCAGATGGGGCCATGCGTGACGGTGAAAGCCTGCTGGAACGCATGCTGAGCGGCGGAGAAGCCATCACCCTGCGGGCTGTGGAAATGGCTCTGGGCTTGCCCCCCGGCGAGCGCATGCTGGGTCTGGCCCGTTCGTTGCTGCTTGCAGATGCCGAAACGGTCCTCAGACTGGCTGGAGAACTGTACCGCGAGGGGTTTGCTGCCCGCACGGTGGTGGAACAAACCAAAGTTTCCCTCAGGAACCTCCTGCATGCCCAGTTGGGTCTGGCCGGAGAAAACCATGAAGCGCTGGATGTGGGTCAGGCCCTGAAACTGCTGGCCGCCCTCGATGAGCAGGACCAGAGGTTCTCCCGTCAGGCCGATTTGCTGGCCCTTGAGATGGCCCTCACCCATGCCATGCTGAGCACCGAAAATGCCTCTGCTGCATCGGGTGGGTCTGCTCAGGTGCCACCAGACCTGATGCGCCGTTTGCAGGCTCTGGAACAGGGGATTCAGCAAATCAAGCAAGGCCGTCCTGCCAGTGTTCCTGCAACCCAACAGGCCCCTGCTCAGCAAGCCCCTGTGCAAGGGGGTCAGCCCAGAGCAGCAAGCACGCCAACCACCCCCTCTGCACCTCCTGCAAATGGCACGTGGCATGATGTTCTGCGTCTGGCAGACATCAAAATGCGGGCTTTTCT
The DNA here is from genome assembly GCF_000745915.1 of Deinococcus misasensis DSM 22328. NCBI lineage: Bacteria > Thermotogati > Deinococcota > Deinococci > Deinococcales > Deinococcaceae > Deinococcus > Deinococcus misasensis. The sequence goes on along the minus strand of NZ_JQKG01000017.1, from coordinate 84,463 downwards.
GAAGCCTGCTCAGGCCAGCTTTGATGGGGGATCTCTGATCATCAGCATCTCCTCGAAGTTCCACGGGGCACAGGTGATCAGCAAGTTTGACGAACTCTCTGAACTGGTGTCCAAGGTGTTTGGAGACATCCCTTTCGAGGTGGTGACCCCAGACAGCAGTAAAAAAAAGTTGGGTAATGCTGTAGCCCCTCAGGCTTCCCCTGCTCCAGTCAGGCAACCTGAACCTCAACCTGTGGCACAGGTGCTGGAGAGCGTGACCCAGAGCCGCCTTCCAGAGCCCAGAACCTCTGAGCCTGCTCCAGGAACAACCCAGACCTCCCCTGCACCCTGGGAAGCCGCTCCTTCTGCCCCTCCTGCACAGGAAAACCGTGGAGGACCACCTCTGGGACGCACCACCCGCAAAGCCAGAGACTTCTTCGAGGATGGTCCACCCGAAAAAAAGCCTGAACCGTCTCCTCCACCTGCGGTTCCCGTGCAGGTGTCTGGTCCGCCACCCGTTCCAGTGGAACATGAGGTGCTGGATCAAGCCCCGGTTTTTGATGACATCCCCTTTCCAGACGAGGACTTTGGCTTTCAGGAACCCCAGCCCAAACCCTCCAAAAAAGGCTCTGGATTCCAGCATCCCCTGTACGACACCCTGCAACAGCTCTTTCCGCACAGGGTCCGTGAAGTGGGCGTCATGAAAACCCGGGCCCCCGAAGAAGACAGTGAACCCCCTGAAGCCGATCCCAGCCCGGAACCGGGCGAAGAATAAACCCTCCGCTACACTTTCATTCCATTCCTCAAGAGGACTTCACGCCTCTGGGGTATGTTAAGAGGAACCATGACCGAGAAGTCACGCTGGCTCTACGAAACCGCCCAAAGGGTCATTCCCGGAGGGGTCAATTCTCCCGTTCGCGCCTTCAAATCCGTTGGAGGCAGCCCCCGTTTCATTCAAAGCGCTTTTGGTGCTTACCTGATTGACGCAGACGGCAACCGCCTGATCGATTACATCGGGTCATGGGGTCCCATGATCCTCGGGCACCAGCATTCCCATGTGCTGGCCGCCATCCAATCCGCCCTCACCGAAGGGGTCAGTTTCGGGGCACCCAACGCCCGAGAAGTGGAACTGGCCATGATGGTCACCAAGTTGACCGGAACTGAAAAAGTGCGCTTTGTGAGCAGTGGCACCGAGGCCACCATGAGCGCCCTGAGGCTCGCCAGAGCCGTCACAGGCCGGGATTACATCCTGAAATTCCGGGGCAACTACCACGGTCACGCAGATGGTCTCTTGGTGGAGGCAGGCAGTGGCCTGATGACCAACGAGCAGAAACTGCAAGCCAAAAGTGCCCCTTCTTCTGCTGGGGTTCCTCAGGCGTATGCAGGTCTGACTCTGGTTGCAGATTACAACGATCCAGAGGGACTCAGGCAAATTCTGCAAAGCAAAGGCAACACCATCGCTGCGATCATTTTTGAGCCTGTGGTGGGCAATGCCGGGGTGTTGATTCCCACTGCCGATTTCATTGATGTGCTGCACAGTGCCAAAGAGCAGGGCATCCTGCTGATTGCCGACGAAGTGATGACCGGATTCCGCCTCTCCATGGGTGGGGCCACCGAGCGTCTGGGCCTCAAACCTGACATCATCACTTGGGGAAAAATCATTGGCGGAGGTCTGCCCGTCGGGGCTTACGGTGCCAGTGCCGAAATCATGGATTTCGTGAGCCCGATGGGACCTGTATATCAGGCAGGCACCCTGAGCGGAAACCCTCTGGCGATGGCCGCAGGCATCGGGACCTTGCAAACCCTGCGGGACAACCCCGGCATTTACGAGCAAATCGAAGACTACACCGAGCGTCTGGAACAGGGCTTGCTGCTGGCCGCGGCTCAGGCAGGCATCAGCGTGTGCGTGAACCGCATTGGCAGCATGCTGACCATGTTCTTCACCGAAGGACCGGTTACCACCTATCAGGATGCCGTGCGCAGCGACACCCGCCTGTTCGGGCTCTGGTTCCATGAAATGCTGAACCGGGGTGTGTACTGGGCTCCCAGCCAGTTTGAGAGCATTTTTGTGGGTGCTGCCCACAACGAGCGCACCCTTGAGCACACCATCCAAGCCGCATCCAGTGCCTTCCTCGCCCTGCAAGCCCAGACCCAAGGGTAAACTTTCCCACCACAAAAGGTGGCAGAAATGCATAAGGTGGATCATGCCTGAACTGACCCAGATCAAAGACATTGTGGATGTTTTGCAGCACAGCAAAGTGGTGGCCGTGGTGGGTTTTCATCCCGACACCACCAGGCCAGCACACTATGTCCCAGAGTACCTGTACCGACGGGGCTACAAGATCATTCCGGTCAATGCCACGCTGGCAGGGCGTCAAACGTCTTTTTTCGGGCACAAGGTGTGCACCACCCTCGCTGAAATCACCGAACCTGTAGACATCGTGGAAGTGTTCCGCCGTTCCGACAAGGTGATGGAGCATCTTCAGGACATCCTCGACATGCACCACAAACCCAAAACCGTGTGGTTGCAACTCGGGATCCGCAACGATGAATTTGCCCAGAAGCTCATCGAGAACGGCATTCAGGTGATTCAGGACCGTTGCATGCTGGCAGACCACCGCCAGTACCTGTGAGCTTTTTCTGCCTTTAGCCTTTCTTTAAGGTGAAACCCTGATCCTCGCTTCTGTCACGTCCCAGAGCGAGGATTTTTGTCATGATGCCCAGAGTGTAAGATTTACCAAAATTAAGATTTGCTTGGCGAAGGCTCATCCTCAAAAAGGGCTTCGCACGATACCGTAGGTGTCAGGAGGTACAAGATGAAACGAGCTCTTTTGGCAATTGCAAGCGGTCTGATCCTCGGTCAGGCCATGGCTGCACCACAGATCAGCCCCCAGAGAATCATTGTCAACCCTGTTGAAACCGATCTCAAAGTGAATGTGTGGGTGGACAAAGCCCCCAACAACTCCGAAGCCACCCCCGATTACGTCCCCGGCGAGAACATCAAGATCTACACCAAAACCAATCAGGACGCTTACGTGTACCTGTTCAACGTGGACCCTGAAGGCAAAGTCGACCTGATCCTGCCCAACAAATACGCAGGTGGCGAAAACTTCCTGAAGGCCAACACCACCAAAGTGTTCCCCGGTCCCAACGACGGCTTTGAGTTCGAAATCGCTGCTCCTTATGGCGTGAACAAAGTGCTGGCTCTGGCGTCCAAGACCGCTCTGGACCTGAACAGCCTGGCCCGTTTTGAATCCCAGCAGGGCTTCGCCACCGTGAGCGCCAGCAACCAGAACCAACTGGCCCAGAAGCTCTCCATCATCGTGAAACCCATTCCTCAGGACAAGTGGATCAGTGCAACCGCGTACTACAACGTGGCCCGTCCCGGCAGCAATCAGGTTCAGGAAACCGGTGACCTGCAAATTGAATCCAACGTCAGAGGGGCCACCGTGTACGTGGATGGCCGTCAGGTCGGCAACACCCCCACCACCATCACCAACCTGACCCCCGGCAGCCACACCGTGCGCGTGACCGCTCCCGGTTACACCGAATACAGTGGCACCGTGACCATCCGCTCCAACCAGCGCACCAGTCTGGATGTCAGCCTGCGCCGTGAACTGCGTTCTGGCAACGTCTCTGTGAACACCAACGTTCCTGCAGACGTGTACCTGAACGACCGTCTGTACGGACGTTCCGACATCACCCTGCGTGATATCCCCGAGGGCACCTACACCCTGCGTCTGGTGGCCAACGGTTACACCACCTACACCAGCAACATCACCGTGCGTGACGGTCAGACCACCGCTGTGAACGTGACCCTGCAATCCCTGCGTTACAGCCTGCGCGTGACCAGCAACGTCAATGGCGCTCTGGTGTTCGTGAACGGCAAACAGGCCGGAACCATTCAGAATGGTGTGGCCACCTTCACCCTTGCCCCCGACAACTACGAAGTGGTGGTCATTGCTCCCGGTTACTACGTGAAATCCGCACGTGTGAACCTCGGTGGCAACAGCAACATCGATCTGGACCTGAACCGCATCCAGTAAGGCAAGAGCAACCATCTCAAACAGAAACAGGAGCTTTTCGCTCCTGTTTTTTTCTGGATCAGGGGTAGGCTCAGGGATTTGCAGGATCCCAATTTTGAAACAGGTACACCTGCTCCTCGGGCTTCTGGTTCTGGGCGGCCAGCAACGCATCAAATTGCCGGGTTCCCGGCAACCAGCCCACAGCGCAACTGCTGCACCAGAGCACCGAATCCCCACAACGGGCTTGTTCTCGGGTCAGGCCTGTATGGCAGGTGGGACAATGGAGGGGCAGGCTTTGCACAAGGTCATACCTTAAGGGAAAACTGGGATTTTTGCAATGGGAAACAGGGGCAAATCAAGGTCTGTGCAAAGTCTGACCTCTGGCAGGTCAACTGAAAAAGCGGTCAGCCATCAGCTCTCAGCAAACAGCCCACCCAGAAGCTTTTGCTTTTGAAAACAGCAAGACACAAAGATAAAAATTGAAAGCCAATCGGATTTTCAGCTCAAAAGGCAGCAAGCAAACTTTCCTTCTGGCTGACCGCTGAAAGCTGAAGGCTGATGGCTCTCTCTGTTGGCATCGCCCGAACAGCGACTTTGAGTTGAATGAAGACCCCTCAATCCACAGGCACCAGAGCCACTGCTCGGGTCCATCCGCTGCTGGCCCTCTGAATTTTGTAAGGCAGTGCCATCACCGTGAAGCCAGAGTCTGGAAGTTCTTCAAGGTGGGCCAGTTTCTCGATCTGGCAGTACTCGTTTTCCAGACCGTAAAAATGGGATTCCCAGAATTCGGTTTTGCCCTGCATGGCCTCTGGAAAAGTCACGTTGAAGGGTCGGTCGAGGCCCCACGCATCAATCCCGATCAGCTTCACCCCTTGTTCCACCAGAAAAGCAGTGGCTTCTCGGGTCAAACCTGCGTGTCGGTGGTCGTAGCCTTTTTCCTTGAAGAATTGCGAGGCCCCTGTGTGGATCAGCACGATGTCACCGGCTTTCAGGGTGTGCCCGATGCGCCCGAGTTCCTGCCCGATGTCCTGCGCGGTGATGCCCTCTCCGGCCTGCTTGTGGGTGAAGTTCAGTTTGACCCCATCCCCCATGCACCATTCCAGAGGCACCTGATCGATGGTGCGAGCAGGGGTCCCATCGGTCATTTGGGGTCCGTAGTGGTAGGGGGCGTCCACGTGGGTGCCCGAGTGGGTGGACAGGGTGACCTGCTCCACGGCCCACGCGTACCCTCTGGGCACGGCTTTTTTCACCTGCTCAAGGGTGAGGCCAAACACCTGCGCCCCGAGGGTCAGTCCCAGCACATGATCGATGTATTTGATGTCGTGCTGGTTGGGCTCAAAGGCCTGTGTGTCGTTGCTGAGGGTGTTGCTGAGGTCGATGATGCGTGCGGTTTTTCCCAGAATGCGTACGGTGTTCATGTTCTCCCCTGTCAAAAATCCATTCACTGAAATGTGGAAAGGCGTTCCAGAATGAGTTTCAGGACCTCTTCCCCATTGGCTTCGGTGGCCACCCAGGTGTTGGGGGCTTCATGGCTTCCCCAGTGGTCGCTGACCGTCCGTCCAAAGTTGATGCCTTCTTGAATGTCGATGTCCACATGCTGGTCGGTGCCAGAGAAAAGCGTCGGATCAATCAGGTAAGCGATGGTGCAGGGATCGTGCAGTGCAGCTCCATCCAGACCGTAACGTTCACGGTAGAACTGCACGTAATGGCCCATCAATTCGGCAGAAATCCGGCCCACTTCGGTGTTCATGGCCTGCAGGGTCAGGATGTGTTCTTCTTTGACCAGCACCTGCAAGGTCACGTTCAGACCGAACATGTGCACCTTGACCCCCGAGTGAAACACGATGTGCGCAGCGTGGGGATCTGCAAAAGCGTTGAACTCTGCCGAGGGGGTCACGTTGCCGTACAGGGTGCTGCCCCCCATCCACACAAATTTTTTCAGCAAAGAAGGCAACTCTGGGGCAAGCCGGAAGGCCAGAGCCACATTGGTGAGGGGACCGGTGGCCACCAGCGTGATTTCGTGGGGGTTGTTTCTGACGGTGTCCACAATCGCCTGTGCTGCATGGAGGTGTTCAGGGGAACGGACAACCTCTGGAAGGTTGCTGGCCTGAAGTCCGGTTTTGCCGTGCACCCTTGTTGCCTGAATGGGTTCGCGGATCAGGGGGGTGGATGCCCCTGCGTAAACCGGCACCTCTTTCTGGGCCAACTGGGTCAGGACCAGCGCATTTCGGACGGTGTGCTCCAGCCCCACATTGCCGTGGGTCGCAGTGATGCCCAGAAGTTCAATCTCGGGGCTGCTTAAAGCCAGAAAAATGGCGATGGCGTCGTCGTGGCCGGGGTCGCAATCGAGCAAAACACGGTGTGTCATCAGGGTCAGGATAACAAATCCAGCCCCTGTTCTGATCAACAGGGGCCAGCGGTTCGGATGTGTGTCGATGTGTGAAGTTCAGGTGGGGTCTCAGGTCTGCAAAACCACGATCTCATGGTCCATTTGCCGGGCCAGTTGAATCAGGTAACGTGCGGCTTTGCGCAACCATTGGGGCCTTTTGTGCCTGAGTGCCCGGGCGATTTCCGCCTGCTGGTAAAGTTCTTGAAGTTTTTCGGTGGCGTGCTGGTGGCTGTCCATGGTGTTTCTGCTTTCTGGAAGCCACCTTCACCTTCACTTCTTCAGACGGCGCAGGGCTTCCTCAGGGCTGATTTCGCCCCGTTCAAGGAGTTCCAGAGTGAGTTCGCTGGGATCGGGTTCAGAAGGTTCATAACCGAGGTCTCTGAGCATGGACTCGAACCGGGCGCGCACGGTGGGGTAAGAGACGCCCAGAATGCGTTCCACTTCCTTGAGGTTGCCGCGCACCTTGATGTAAAGCCGCAGGAACTCAAGACCCTCGGGGCCAAGGGTGGCAAATTCATTCAGTTCAAAGTGGCCTTTGACGGTGACTTCGGACTGCACGAAGGTCAGTTCGGTGACGATGGGTTTCTCCTGAACTCCGGGAAAAGGAATGGGAAGCGGTTTGAGCATGCTTTCAGCTTACTTCCTGACCTCTGGGAGGTTTGCAGGTGGAGGAACAGAGGGCTTTTGCCTCCACCTGCTGCACAGCGTTTGTTCCAAGTTCTTTGTTCGATGTCCTTTATTCGATGGTGAGACGCAACTCTGAGCCGTTTTCGTCTTCAAATTCCATCAGGCGACCCACCGGAGGGTTGTTTTTCAGAAGGTCGGGAATCATCTGGGGATCGATCCCCTGCTGCTGAATCATGTTGAGGGCTTCTTTGGGGATCAATTTGAGGGCGTGTTCGGCCAGAGCGAGGGGCACGTTGGTGCGCAGGTTTGCTCCATTCGAGCTTTCAAATTCCACTTTGAGGGTGGTGGCGGTGCGGGTGGGGTTGCTGCTGAACCCTTTGCGAATGCCACTCAGGGCAGATTCAATGGCACTTTCAATGGTGGCATCAATGCGGGGAGGTCTGGGAGGAAACGGAGGCTCAGGGGCAGGACCACCCAAGCGTCCCATCAGGATGGTTTCCACTTCTACAGTCCCGAGCGCTTCATTGCGCAGCAGGCCCACATAACGTTCCCACTCTTCTGCACCCAATTTCATGCGGGGATGCAGGGCAGAAATCAGCTTGAAGGAGTCATCAGCACTCAGGCGACCCTGTTTGACCATTTCGAGGATTTTCTTGATCTGTTCCATGTTGTTCTCCTTTAACGCACTCTCAGGTCCACGTCGCCTGCATTGATGTTGATGGTCACACTGGCTTCACCGTTGCCCAGCACGGCTTCGTATTTGCCGCCTGTGACGTGGTTGCTGTGTTTGGTGGTGGGGATGCCTCTGGCGTCAAAGTCACCTGCGGTCAGGTTGACGTTCACTCTGGCACTGCTGGAGGGGCTCAGGTTGAGGTCCAGATCTCCGGCCAGCAGTTCGATGCCGTGCTTGCCGTTTTGCAGGTCTGCGGTGATGTCCACATCCCCTGCCTTGGCGCTCACATCAAACCCGGTGACCCCTTCAATGTCGATGTCTCCGGCCTGCACGTTGACTTTCACGTAAGTGGGAACGCCACGGATGTCGAGGTCTCCAGCCAGCAGGTGCACTTCCAGACCTTCCAGAGTGGTGGGCACTTCCAGATTCACATGCACAGGTTTGAACTTGCCAAACATGCCCACCATCTTGTCGAGGAAGTTTCCACTGCCCACCTCAAAGCTGCGCTGGTCTTCCAGAATCCAGCTGTTGCCTTCGGTGCGGATGTGGATGCCTTCGGTGTTGTAACCGACCATTTGAGGTGCTGTGAGGTTGGGGTTGCCTTTGATGTTGAGGTCTCCGGCCCGCAGGTTCATGCGCAGGATGCACTCGTTGCCTGTGGAGGGCAGGCTGATCTGTTTCAGCTCGGGTTGTTTGTGGCCAGCCAGCAATTCTTCGGCTTCCTCGGGGGTGATTTTGCCCTGTTCGAGCAGTTCTTTGACTTTCATTTCAAAATCGGACATGACTCCCTTTCATTTCCAAGGCAGTGGTGATTCAGACGAATTGTGGTGCAGCTCAGGACCAGAAGAAACCGTGGCCCTGCGGGGCCGTTCGCCCGCCTGCCTTCTTGAATAGATGGTAAATCCAAACTTCTATTTTGTCAATATTTGTTTATAGATTATAAAACCTGATTTTACATTTTGATTTTTCATGTCTGGCACGGTAAGCTGCTCGCATGACCCGAGATGAAGCCTTTGAATTGATGTGCCAGCACACCCCCAGCGACTCCCTGCGACGCCACATGCTCAATGTCGAGGCCGCCATGCGGTATTACGCCAGACTCTGGGGCGAAGACGAAGAACAGTACGCCATTGCTGGCCTGCTGCACGACTTTGACTATGAACTCCACCCCGAGGAACACCCCACCTGGGGGGTGCAACACCTCAAAGACCACACCAACGTCTCAGAGGAAATCCTGAACGCCATCCTCGGGCATGCCAGTTACACCGGGGTTCCCCGCGAAACCCGGATGGCCAAGACCCTGTTTGCCGTCGATGAATTGACCGGACTCATTCAGGCAGCAGCATTGATCCGCCCGGACAAGGACATCAAGATGCTGGAACTGTCCAGCGTCAAAAAACGCTTCAAAAACAAATCCTTCGCAGCAGGGGTCAACCGCGAAGAAGTGCAGGAAGGGGCTCAGGATTTGGAAATCGACCTCGACACCCACATGGCCCATGTCCTGAAGGCCATGCAAGAGATGTGAAGCCTCTGAATCAAGCGCAGGGGATAAAATCGTCCCCCTTCTTCAGGGGGACAGCGCAAGCCAAGCAAACACAGGGGATCTAATCTTCTGTCCCAATGGAAAAGCTTTGTTCCAGCAGGTCTTTGCTGTAGGTTTTGAAAGCCAGCATGGTCTGGGTTTTGACGATGCCTTCAATTTTGCGCATGTTCTGGGTGACCACTTCATCCAGAGCGGTGTAATCTGGCATGCGAATCACGGCCACGATGTCCCAGTCTCCGGTGACGCTGTACACATCGGTGACGTGGGGGACTTCAGCAATTTCCTGAGCGGTTTCAACAATGCGCTTGCGTTCAGCCTGAATCAGAACCAGAGCGGTGATCATGGTTTCAGGATACTGCTTTTGGGCCTCTCAAGGCGACCCATGAACGTACACAGCATCCTGTATTTCAGCTTCACAACGAACAGGCGTTTCAAACGGCATGATTTTGATCTGCAACCCAAATGTAAAAAAGTTTTAAAGGCCCACCATCCCTGAAATGGACATTCATAAAGAGATTCGTGACAGCTTGCTTCATAAAATGAAAGTGTGATGCAACACCCTGTGCAGTTTTCCCGGCGTCTGGTTCTGATGGGCGCCCTGCTTGCCCCGACCCTTGCCGCTTGCAATTCTTCCACCGTCAACACTCCTGCGGAGGTGAAAGCGGTGGTGGTCAAACCCTCCTCCCTGACCCTGCAAGTGGGAAGCAGCAAACCTCTGGAGGCACAGGTGGATGCTCCTGCCACCATGGACCATGGGGTCACCTGGAGCACCAGCAACAGTGCTGTGGTTTCTGTCAGCAACAGCGGAACCCTCACTGCCCTGAAAACGGGTCAGGTCACCATCACCGCAACCAGCAAAGCCGATCCCAGCAAGAAAGGCACCTCCACTGTCACTGTGGAACAAGCCCCCACCTCAACGGTCACCGCTGTTCAGGTGACTGCTCCTGCTCTGGAAATGCAAGAGGGAAGTTCACAGGTCCTGAAATCCACAGTCACCGGACAGGGCAATTTTGATGCCAGTGTGACCTGGAGCAGCAGCAACACCGCTGTGGCCACCGTGAACAGCACAGGGATGGTGCAGGCCCTCAAAGCAGGCACCGTCAACATCATCGCCACCAGCAAGCAGAACCCTGCCATTTCGGCCCAGTTGGCCCTGAAGGTTCTGGCTGCACCCGCAGATGTTTTCAACATCACCCTGGTTTTTCCACAGGGCACCCTGCTGACCGCCACCCAGAAACAGGCTTTTTTTGATGCTGCCCAGCGTTGGTCGCAAGTCATCACTGCTGGACTCGAAGACATCGACGAATTTGCAAATGGTGTGCGCATCAAAGTGGACGATGTGCAAATCACTGCAGATGCCGTCAACATCGATGGGGTCGGAAAAATTCTGGGCATGGCCGGACCCGAGTACATCCGGGACAGCAATGGGCTGCCCATCACCGGCATCATGCAGTTTGACAGTGCAGACATGGCCAGCATGGAAAGCAAAGGCACCCTGAAAAACGTGATTTTGCACGAAATGGGACATGTGTTGGGCATTGGCACCCTCTGGGACGCCTTTTTGCAACACAACGGCAATCCGGACTGCCAGAGTGCCACCAGCATTGTGTTCACAGGGACCAAAGCCATGCAGGGTTACCAGAAACTGGGCAAAAGTGGTCCTGTGCCTGTGGAAAACTCTGGGGGTGCAGGCACCAAGTGTGGACACTGGAGCGAAGGAATCTTCGATTCAGAACTCATGACCGGTTACGCCGAGGCAGGCACCATGCCCCTGAGCATCCTGACGGTGGGCGCTCTGGCCGATCTGGGGTATCAGGTGAATTTCGGAGCAGCAGACGCTTACCAGATCCCGAATGCCCTGCAAGCCCCTGAAAAACAACAACTGGGTGAGCAAGAGGTGTTGCTGCGTCCCAAAGGCAAACTCTGAACCTGTTTTGACGCTTGACCATCACACAAGCAGGGTGGCACAGCTTCTATGCTGAAGGCAAGCCACCCTGTAAAATTCGCACGGCTTTGACCTGTTTGTGGATCGAATGGGTTTTCATGGTTTTGCTGCTGGTCATGGGTGTTTTTTTGTGGTTGTTTCAATTGCCAGTCATCAGAAGTGGTTTTGATCAAGGGCCTCAAGGCATGATGATGCTGCAGGGGGTGCTGTTTTTTGCATGGTGTTTGAAATGGCCTTCATCGCATGGCATCTGGTGGTCCGTGGCCTGAAACAGGGTAGGCAAGGGGCGTGGCTCCATGCCTGCATTGTGTTTGGACTGGGCATTTTTCTGGGTGCTGGGATCACAGGGGCAATCGGACTGGTGGCCTTGCTGGATCCTGAGGTCAAGGCCTATGACCAGAGCAAGGCTGATTTCTGGTCAAAAAGCACCTGTCCCCCTACACTGGAAAAGTGATTCATTCAACAAAGGTGAATTTCACATTCCTGCCAGAGGTGATGCATGAAAATTCTTGTTTTGATCCATGTGCTTTCCGCGATCATCGGGGTGGGGCCCACGTATTTTGGCCTGAGCCTCTTGAACGCAGGGAACACCCCAAAAGACCTGCAAAGCATCCTGAAGTTGGGCAAAAGGCTGGAGATGTTTCCCAAAATCGGAGGAACTCTGGCTGTCTTGAGCGGCCTTGCCCTGATTTTGCTGGCCAACTACGGCCCGTTCACCCAGATCTGGTTGCTGGGATCTCTGGTGCTGTACATCCTGATTCAGGCCATTGTGATCGGATTTGTGGCCCCAAAAACAGGTCTGCTGGCCAACTGGGTGTTCGATCCCCAAAATGCCAGTGCCAGCACTTTGCCCGATGAGCAGCAGGGCCTCTTGAAAAACATCCGTCTGGGCCATGTTCTGGCTGCTGCTCTGGGAACCGTTTTGTTTGCCTTGATGGTCTTGAAACCCCATTGATCAGCTTTTGAAAGTGAACACCAGTTCGGTTCCCTCACCGGGACTGGACTGGATTTCCAGAGTGCCCCCAGAGAGCTCCACCCTTTCTCGCAAACCCAACAACCCGAGGTGCCCCTGATGGGCCAGTTCCAGCAGGTTTTGCACCTCGAAGCCTTTTCCATCGTCGATGACATGCACCATGATGTCTTCACCCTGGTAATTGACCCGGATGGCTGCACAGTTGGCTCGGGCGTGCTTGTCGATGTTGGTGAGGGCTTCTTGCACCACCCGGAACAGGGTGAGTTCCACCTCTGAATTCAGGCGACGTTCCTGACCTTGCACCTCCAGGCGGGTGGAGGTCTGCGCGTTGCTGGCGAGCCACTCCAGAGCAGGCAAGAGCCCCAGATCATCGAGGATGCTGGGCCGCAGGTTGCGTGCAAAACGCCGGACGCTGTTGATGGCGGTTTCCAGATCGCTGCGGATGTCTTCCGCTCTGGCTTTCAGGGGGGTGCCATCCAGTTCTTTGCTGAGGCGGTCAATTCTGCGGGTGATGGCCACCAGCACCTGTGCAGTGTCGTCGTGCAGTTCCCGGGCGATGCGGCGGCGTTCCTCTTCCTGCGCTTGCGTGAACAGGGAAAGGTAGGTTCGCAGTTCCATCTGGCGCTCCTGACTGAGCTCCAGAGCCTGACCCCGTTTGGTGATCTCTGCTGCCAGACGGTGTTGTTCGCTGAGGTCGCGGGCCACCGCAAGGTACCCGATGGTGTTTCCACTGCGGGTCAGGGGATTGAGGTTCATTTCAAGGTAAGCGGTGTCCCCGTTTTTGCAATAGGCATGCACCTGATAGACCGTGCTGAATCCGGTGTTCCACACCTCATTGAGGGAAACCCCATCGTGGATCAGCAGGCTGCGGTAATTCCGTCCAATCAGTTCCCTTTCTGAATACCCGAGCACCTTGAAGGTGGACGGGTTGGCATAGGTGATGTTGCCCTCTTTGTCGGTGGCGATGATCAGGTCCTGCGCGGCCTCGGCGAGCAAACGGTACTGGGCCTCTTGACGCTTGAGGGCGTTGAACAACCTCTGGTTGGAGAGCACCAGAGACAACTGGTCTGCCACTGCAGTCAGGAAGTGGATCTCATCCTCAGGGAAGTCGCTGTATGCGCGGGTCATGTCGGCATAGACGTAACCGATCAGGCGTTCCTGTGCGTACAGGGGGGCACAAATGGCGTTTTTGGCTCCGGCCAAGCCCTGCCCAACCGGCAAACGCATGGCTGTGGAGCGCTCAAAGAGGTCTGCAAATTCCGCGACAGGCAACAGGGCCTGCTCTGGATCGATTTCGCTGGTGTAACAGGACTCGATCTGGTAATCGCTGGTCAGGAGCACAATGGCACTGCGGTCTGCCCCGATCACATTGGAAAGGTCTGTGCACACCTGATTCCAGTCCCATTCGGTGACGTTCAGGAAGGCACGGGCAATCTGCAAGAGGATCCCGGCCTGCCGTTCACGACGCACCTCTTCTTCATAAAGGCGGGCGTTCTCGATGGCCAGAGCCGCTTGCCCAGCGAACACCTCTAAAACATACAGGTCTTCCTCGTCGTACTGGATGGCGTGCTCAAAGTACAGGCACAGCCCCCCGAAAACCACCCCTCGGGCAGCCAGAGGGGCACCGATCAGGCCCCGGAAGGGATACCGTCCGGCTTCCATGAGTTGTGCACTGTAACTGTTGCGCCACCCCAGAGGGTTCTGGTGGTAATTCTCGATGGCATCCGGCATGATCTGGGGTTTGTTTTCGGCAACTGCACGGCCCACCACACCCTCGCCGTATCTGGCCCGGATGCGCAGCATGAACTCGGTTTCCAGACCCAGAGCACTGCGGATCGACAGGGTCTTCTTGTCTCTGGACAGCTGAAAAATCGAACAGGCTTTGGCTTTGAAAATGCCCTGCGCATGCTGCAAGATGATTTGCAGCACCTCACCCAGATTCAGGGTGCTGGACAGGGCCAGAGCCACCTTCCTGAGGGACTCTGAAACGCGCCTTTTGCGGGATTCCTCTGCATACAGGCGGGCATTGTCGATGGCAATGGAGGCCTGCTCTGCAAAGGTTTTGGCCAGCATCACATCGTCGGGGGTCAGCCTCTGGCGTTCGCGTGTGGTGTCCATGTAAAGCACTCCAAGGTGCTTCCCACGGGCCTGCAACGGCAAAATGATGCAGGACTGCATGCCAAAACGGTGCAGCCTCTGGCGCAACTCTTCATGACCGGAGTCCGCAGGCAGCACAATCGGCTCAGAGCGCACCACCAGAGATTTGAAGGTGTCGGGAGACAGGCTGATGGTTTCCTCATCGCCAAAAAAACCCTCGAAACCGTAAGAGAAAATCCGCCCGGTTTCTGCACTGCTCTCTCCGAGGGCCTGATACAAACCCAGAAAAGCCCGTTCCAGACCCAGACCTCTGGGGGCCACCTCGACGATCACCCGGAGCACTTCACGCAGGTCCAAGCTGCCCCCGAGCCGACGGGTCAATTCTGCAATGGCCTGCGTTTCGCGGGTCTGGGAAGCACTTTCATCCCGAGCCAGAATGCCTTCCAAGAGCACCCCGATCACAGGCAAAAGTTCCAGAAGCTCTGGGGTGCGCACCGCATTTGCCCCGATCAATTCCAGCAGGTAACACTGCTTGTGGGTTTTGATCGGAATCAGCAGGGAGTGCTCTTTCTCCTGAATCTGGTCCAGTTCGATGGCCTGCTGGACCTCTTCCATCAAGGCACTCAGGGCAAACCCCATCCCCTGAGAACACAACAGGCGCAGGCCTCCAGCATCATGAAGCTGGTACACCTGCCCTCCGTGGGCCCGGGTCAAGTCCAGTGCAAACGCCAAGAGCGTCCGCAGGGCCTCCTGGGAGTTGGAGGCCTGGCTCACACGTTGCAGTTCTGAGAGGATGCGGGTCTCGATCATGGGGGTCAACCGGAGAAGAAGGAGGATTTAGAGCCAAGAGCACCGTACCAAACGATGCTTTGCCTGTCCGGCACTTCAGTCAACTACAGCCTCTGTCTTGCAAAGCAAGCAAAACGGCCTGTGAACAGTTGCCATTGCCTTGACGGCCCTTGACTCTGTGACCTCGGCAGGCCGGATGGGCCTTCAGTCCAGAGCCGAAGGATCAATCCAGCCCTGTTTGATGGCGTACAGCACCGCCTCGGTGCGGCTTCCCACACCCAGCTTGGAGAAAATGTTGGCAAGGTGCACCTGCACGGTTCTGGGGCTGATTTCCAGATCGCGGGCAATTTCTTTGTTGGTGCTCCCGGTGGCGGCAATGCGCAGCACTTCCAGTTCACGGGGAGACAGGGCCTCCACATCATTGGAAGGGGCAGGGGTGGGTGCACTGGGATTGGCAGCAAAACGGCCCAGGACTTTCTTGGCCACACTGGGGTGCAGCACGCTCTCACCCGAGGCCACAGCACGCACCGCCTGAATCAGTTCGTCCTCTCGGGCATTTTTCAGGAGGTAACCTGCAGCACCGGCTTCCAGCAGGGCAAACACGTAAGCATCGTCATCGTAGCTGGTCAAGACCAGCACACTGATGGTGGGGGCCAGGGATTTGATGCGTTTGGTGGCCTCAATCCCGTTCATGCCGGGCATCGATACGTCCATCAGGATCACATTGGGCGTCAGTTTCATGGCCTGATCGATGGCTTCCTGACCGTCTCCAGCCTCACCGATCACCATCAGGTCATCGTGGCTTTCCAGCAGGTCTCGGGTGCCTTTGCGCACCACCGGGTGGTCATCGACCAGAAGAATGCGGATTTTCTCGTCCATAAGCAACAGTCTAACGGATTTTGCACCCTGTTCGCTTGGTTGATTCGGCGTATTTCGCAGAAGGCTGAAGGCTAAGGACCAAGGCGACCTTAAGCTTTGGCTTTTGCAATATAGGGCGAGGCATGCCTCGCCCCTACGTTAGAGACAACAATGTTCTGCCTTCTGCCTTCTGCCTTCTGCCTTCTGCCTTCTGCCTTCTTCTTGCCCCTTAAAGCGTGCCTCGGGGACGGCCCCGTCGGCACTGGGGCGCTGCCTTCTGCCCCCTTCACCTTGTTTCCATCCATCCCACGTGGTATACATACATCGACCCACCTGCCCGCCCGAGGCGGATGCAGACTGGGACAGCTTCTGAACGGGAAAATGTGCTGGCACATGGCACCCCAAGGCTGTCACTGGTCTGGTGGGTGTGGCTCAACCCTGGACAGGATACATGCACAATCCGTGGCTGCTCTTTGAATTCAAAAACCGGACTGGAACTGTGGAGCGGCTGTGCTTCAGGGAACCCGTAAAAATCCTGTGCACCCGAGACCTGGATCAGGTGCGCCCCATGCTGAAAGAGGTCGAGGACTGGACCCGTCAGGGCTTTTATGCTGCGGGTTATCTGGCGTATGAGGCTGCAAAAGCTTTTGATCCCGCCATGCCAGAGGGCCACCCCTGCCAGATGCCTTTGCTGTGGTTTGGCATTTTTGAGTTCCCTTCTCCTGCTCCAGATTTTCCAGAGGATCCCGAGAACCTGCAACTGCACTGGCGCACCTCGCTCAGTGAGGAAAACTACCAGCAGAACATTGCCCTGCTCAAAAAATGGATCCATGAAGGGGAAACCTATCAGGCAAATTACACGCTTCGCCTGCATGCACCGTTTCAGGGGCATCCGTTTCATTACTATCAGCAACTGACCCGTGCCCAGCAGGGGGATTACAGTGCTTTTCTGGACCTCGGGCGCTTTCAGATCCTGAGTGCGTCTCCAGAGTTGTTCTTTCACTGGGATGGCAAAAAAATCATCACCCGTCCCATGAAGGGCACCGTTCCCAGAGGCCGTTTTCTGGAAGAGGACGAAGCCCAGAAACAGGCCCTGAAAACCAGTGAGAAAAACCGCGCAGAGAACCTGATGATTGTGGACCTGATCCGCAATGACCTGAGCCGCATTGCCATTCCGGGCACCGTCAAAGTCTCCAAACTCTTTGAGGTGGAGAAGTACCGCACCCTCTGGACCATGACCTCGACGATTCAGGCCGAAACCCATCCGGGCACCCAACTGACCGAGCTTTTCGAGGCCCTGTTTCCATGTGGGTCCATCACAGGCGCACCCAAAATCAACACCATGCACCTGCTCTCCAAACTGGAAAGCACCGCCAGACAGGTGTATTGCGGAACCATCGGCTACCTGACCCCCGAGGGAGAGGCCATCTTCAATGTGCCGATCCGCACGGTCATCACCGACGATGAGCTGGAACGGGCTGAATATGGGGTGGGTGGAGGCATCACCTGGGATTCGGACCCTTCGGATGAATTTCAGGAGGTCCTGACCAAGTCCCTGCTCTTGACCTACCAGAGCCCCCAGTTTGCCCTGCAAGAAACCCTCCACCTCAAAGATGGGCAGTATCCCCTGATTCGGGAACACATCAACACCCTGATCAAATCTGCCCGGTTCTGGGGCTACCCCGAGGATGCCCAGTCCATGTACGAAGCCCTGTACTTCGCTTCAGAGCAAAACCCCGAGGGGGAATGGCTGGTTCACCTGACCCTGAGTCCCAAAGGTGACCTTTACACCGTCATGGAGCTTTACCCCACAGAGCCTCTGGATTTTGTGGTAGCAGATGAACCCCTTGCAGAACTGTTGCCCCTGCACTTTCACACCACCACCGAAAACGCACAGGACCCTCTGGTGCTGCTGTACCACGATGATGGCCTGATGGCCCAGTTCAATCGGGGCAATCTGGTGGCCAAACTCGGAGAGGAACTGTATACCCCGGCTCTGGAAGACCGCTGGATCACCTGCCCTGCCCTGCAAACCCTGCTGAAACAGGAAAAAGTCACCGAAATCTCCATGAGCCTTGACTGGCTTGCCGAGCACCCCGAGGCCGAATTCTTCCTTGCCCACTTTGCCCTGCTCCCTGTGAGGTTTGCATGGAAGTCCTGATGGTCGACAACTACGACTCGTTCACCTTCAACCTGATGCGGTACTTTCTGGAGTTGGGGGTCAGCGTGACCGTCTGGCGCAACGACCAATTTGAACTGGCAGACCTGCACACCCTGAACCCTGATGCCATCGTGATCTCTCCCGGCCCGAGCCATCCCAGAAACGCGGGCAAATCTCTGGAGGTCATCCAGCATTTCCACAAAAGCATCCCCATTCTGGGGGTGTGTCTGGGCCACCAGTGCATTGCCGAGGTGTTTGGCGCAGAGGTCCGGCCCTCGGGTGCCCCGGTGCACGGCAAAACCTCCAGAGTCACCCACGACAACACCGGACTTTTTGAGAACCTGCCCAGTCCCCTGCGGGTCACCCGTTACCACAGCCTGATCGTGCAAAACCTGCCAGAGGCTCTGGTCGGCAACGCGTGGTCCGAAGACGGTGCCCTGATGGGCTTGCAGCACCAGCAATACCCCACTTACGGGGTCCAATTCCACCCCGAGAGCGCCATGACCGACCGGGGCCACCAGTTGCTGGACAATTTCTTGAAGCTGGCCCGGGCGTTCAAGGGGCACAACTGAGTTGAGTGATTGTTGGGGATGGACATGCTTTGCCGAGAGCCGAGAGCCGAGAGCAACACGCACAAAAAGTACTCAAGGGGATCTGTAGGGGCGAGGCATGCCTCGCCCTAGAATGCTTCAGCCAAAGCTTTCTTTTGCCCTCAGCCCTGTGCCCTTGGCTCTCGGCATCACATAATAAAACCATGCGCCTCATCCCGAGCGATCACGTTGCTTCTCTGGGCCATTGCCTGTACACCACCCTCCGTTTGCACGACCACCGTTTGCTGTTCTGGGAGGAACATCTGGCACGGCTTCAGGCGTCCATGCGGTTTTTTGGTTTTGCGCCTGCTTGGAACGCTGCCGAATTGCGCGTTTGGATTGAGCAGAAGGCTCCAGACTCGGGTCTGTGCAGGATCACCGTCACCGAACAGGAGGTGCTGGTTTCCTTCAGGGGCTTCAAACCCATTCCAGAGCAGGTCACCGTGCTTTTGACCGACCATGTGGTGCATCCGTTGCTGGGGCTGCACAAGACCGGAAACCATCTGCCTTACACGCTGGCTGCGCAGCAAACCTTTCAGGCAGGGGCCTTTGAGGGCTTGATGTGGGATGCCAGCAACAATCATGTGGTGGACGGAACCAGAGCAGGGTTTTTGATTCAGAAAGATGGCCTCTGGACAGAGCCTCTGGGAGGGCTTCCCAGCGTCACCCGTCAGGTGGCTTTGCAGGAGCTCGGGGTCACTGCAAGGGCAGCATGGATCACCCTAGAAGACCTGCTGAATGCAGACCACTTGTGGTTGTGTGGCTCTGGAATGGGGGTTTTGCCTGTACACACCCTCAAATGGAAAGGAGAGGAACGCCATTATGCGTCCTCTCCTCTGCCCGTTCAGCAGGTGGGGCTCATTCCGCCACGAGCACCAGAGATCCCGTGAGCTGAACCCGCTCGGGGTCCACCAGATCGCCAGTGATGGCATTGCGGTAAGTGCCTCTGGGGAGGTCCAGAGAAACAATTCTGGGGTTCAGTTGGTTGCTGACGGCCACCACCACCCGGTCCACTTTGCCGTTTTCGTGGGTGTAGGAACGCTCGTATGCGATGGTATCGTTGCTGCCCAGCAGGAAACGCAGGCTGCCTTGTTGCAGGGCTTTGTGGCTCTTGCGCAGGGCAATCAGCTTTTTGGTGAAGGAAAGCAGATCAAGGTCCCAGGCTTCCTCTTCCCAGGGCATGGTGACCCGGCAGAAAGGCATGGTGCCTTTTTCGTGCTGGGTCAGGCCCACTTCGGTGCCGTAGAACATGCAGGGCACACCCACGTAGGTGTACAACATGGAAAGGGCCACACGCAGTTTGCTTTTGTCGTTCCCGAGGCGGTACAGGGCACGGGCCACATCGTGGGAATCGATCAGGTTCACCTGACTCAGGGCCACCTGAGGGGGCAGGGCCTGATAGGCGTCCCACATCAGGTCCACCACTTCTTCGGCTCTGGCCTGCACGGGCACAAAGCTGCCAGAGGCTTGCGCGAGCCATTCCATCACAGGCAAACCGAAACCGTGGTAGTTCATGACGGCATCTTCACCGCGTCCGTCGAGGGCGTGTTCGGCATCAAAGAAACGCTCTCCGAAAATGAAAGCCTGAGGGTTTTCTTCACGGGCGGCTTTTTTCAGCCGGCGGTGGATTTCGAGGTTGCCTTCATCGGTACCTTTGCGTCCGATCATCTGGGCCACGTCCAGACGCCAGCCGTCAATGCCAGCCTTCAGCCAGTAACGCACCACCGAGTTGGGACCATCGATGAACTCCTGAAAAGCCAGTTCGCTGGAGTAATCCACTTTGGGCAGGGTGGGCACACCGAAAAAGGCCTCGTAGGTGGGGGTGTCGCTGCCATGCCAGGTGAACAGGGTGCGCTCGGGGATGCCGGGGTTGTACAGGGCCTTCTGGAACATGGCATGCAGGTCGCCAGTGTGGTTGAACACACCGTCCAGAATGACTTTGATGCCGGACATGTGGGCTCTGGCCAGCATTTCGTCAAAGGCCCGACGTCCACCAAAGTGGGGGTCCACAGTGCGGTAGTCTTTGGTGTCGTATTTGTGGTTGCTGGGGCTCTCGAAGATGGGGGTGAGCCAGAGCGCATTGACCCCGAGTTCGTTCAGGTATGGAATCGCTTCCGTGATGCCTTCAAGGTCGCCACCGTAATGGGCATGCACGTCACCTTTGCGGTCAGGTGGGGTGCCCCACTCGGCTTTCATGACCGGTTTGGGCACAAAACGGCTGGCCCGCTCTGGATCCACACGGTTGTGCACTTCCACGGTTTCTGGAGCAGGATAGAGGTACTCGTTGTCTCGCACGTCGGTTTCGGTGTTGCCATTTCTGAAGCGGTCCACAAAAATCTGGTAGAAGCAGCTTTTGAAGACCCACTCTGGAACGTTGTGCTCTGCAAGGTACTGGAAGAAATCCCGGTATCCCCTTCTGACCCTCGACACCCCGGCCTGCGTGAAGTAGAAAGAATCGTTGATGAACGTCAGGTGCCATGCGTAAGGGGTGCGGGACTGCTGGAGGGGCAAATCGGCCTCGTACCAGAAGCCTTCTCCATCCAGAGCAGGAATGGCTCTGGCTTTGAATTCGTTGATTTCACCGCTGATGGGAAGCAACAGCTGAACGTGCTCGGGTTGGTGCTTGCTCTTGAGGCGCACTTTGACCTTGCTGCCCAGCCGTGCACCAAGTTGCTCGGTGTAGCCGGGGGTATGATCGTGCCAGACGGTAGCGTTTTGGATCATGGTTTTCCTCCTGAGGATCTAGAAAAAGGGCACAACCCCTTTTTCTAGGAGGTCGTGCCCTTGTGTTGGACAAGCGTTGCCTTTGTGTTTGCTTCCATTTTAGTGCATTGCGAAAGCGCTTCAAGTGATTGAAATGGCTTAGCAACTCTGGAAGTCAAGGCAAAACGTCCTGCTTTGATGCAAACCGGGAAAAAAGAGCGTTACTCTTTCACACCACCGGCCACCTGTCCACCCACAAAGTACTGCTGGAAGGTGTAGAACAGGGCCACGATGGGAAGTGCACCCACCACACTGGCGGCGGCAAAAATGCCCCACTTGGTGGAGAACTGACCACTGGTGAAAGAACGCAAGCTGATGCCGACGGTCCAGTTTTCCACACCGGTCAGCACCACGCTGGCCAGAATGAATTCGGCGTAGGTTCCGATGAAGGTGTTGAGGAACATGAACACCAGCATGGGTCCAGAGAGGGGCAGGATCACCTGGGTGAACACTTGCCATCTGGAGGCACCATCCACCAGAGCGGCTTCTTCAAGGCTGATCGGCAGACCTTCCACGTAACCTTTGAAGATCCAGATGTTGAAGGCCACCGATCCACCTGCGTAAGCCAGAATCAGACCGGTGAAGGTGTTGGACAGGTCAAAGCTGGAGAGCAGGAAGTACACGGCCACCAGACCGATCACGGTGGGGATCATCTGCAGGAACACGAAGGTCAGCATGGTCTGGTAACGGCCAGGGAACGTGAAGCGGGCCACAGCGTATCCACCTGTGGTGGACAGCAAGACCGCCATCGCTCCGGTGATTCCAGAGACCAGCAGGGTGTTGCGGATGTGCAGCAAGAACTTGTTCTCGTTGTCAGGGCCCGTGAACTGGGCAGGGGTCAGGGTGATGACCAGCAGGGCGATGGAAGCCAGCACAGCTCGGGTCACCCAGGCGTGGGCCACTTTCAGAGAACGGGTGTCACTGGTGATTCTGGAGTACAGGTTGATGACCAGCAAAGCCACCAGACCCACCACCGCAGCAATGATGAAACCCCAGTGCCAGGGGGCCAGTTGCACACCATAAATCAGCTTCTCGTAGTTCTCCCAGCTGACCTGACTGAAGTCCGGCAGCACCTTGGAACGCACCAGCAGGTTTTCGCTTTCCACCATGCGGGTGTTGTACAGGCTGTTGCGTGGGTCAAAGCTGGCAGCAAGCACGTAAAACAGAGGGTAGATGGTCCCAAAAATCACGATCCAGAGGGTCAGGTGGGTCACCTGATCGCCCAGAATCGCCCAGAAACTCATGTTTTTGCGACCACGCACGTTCTTCATGAACAGGGTGGTCAAAAAGGCCACCAATCCCAGAGCACCCACGGCTCCCAAAAGCCACATCAGGGCCGTCACCCAGCCGTTTTCCACACGGACAATGGTTGGAAAGAGAGGTGCACGGTAATGCTCTGGGCTGAAGAGCACACTGCCCAGATAGATCACAAAGCCAACCACACCCAGAAAGACCACCCATGGCAAGGCTTTCTCAATGATGCTGGGCTCTCTGTGAACGTAGGGTTTGAATTTTTCCTGGTTTTTCGGAACGCTCCCGCTCATTTCCGGGCCTCCTTAAACACGCCTGCTGCACGGAAGTTCACAATGCTCACTGCAAGGGTCAGCACACCGATGATGATGGCAATGGCACTGGCCAGAGCGTAGTCGTTGCCCCCCTGGTTGGTGAACGCCACGTTGTAACCCCAGGACAGCAAAATGTCGGTGCTCTGGGCCGTGGAAGTGCGACCTTCCTGAGGTGGTCCCCCAGCGGTGAGCAGGTAAATCAGACCGAAGTTGTTGAAGTTGAAGGCAAAACCCGTGAGCAGCAAGGGGGTAAAGGCGCTGCGCAACATGGGAAGGGTGATGGCTTTGACCTGTTGCCAACGGTTCGCGCCGTCAATGGCAGCAGCTTCGTAGAGGTCGTCTGGAATGCTGGCCAGAGCGCTGATGGTGGCGGTCATCATGAAGGGGAAACCCAGCCACAGGTTCACAAAAAGAATGCTGATTTTCGCCCAGAGGGGATCAATCAGCCATCCGATGGGGTACATGCCAAGCAAACCCAAGAGGCGGTTGATCACACCAAAGTTGGGGTTCAGCAAAGCCACCCACATTTGCACGCTGATCACCACAGGAATGGCCCAGGGCAGGAACAGCAGGGAACGGTAAAAGTTGCGGAACTTCAGGCGCTTGTTGGCCAGCAAAATCCCCAGCGTCAATCCAGCAAGGGTGTTCAGGATGATGGTAGAGAGGGCAAAAACCACCGTCCAGATGAAGGTTGGGATCAACTGGATGCTGGCGTTTTTGAAAATTCCGGTGAAGTTTTTGATGCCCACAAACTTGATCAGGTTGACGCGGGTCACCTGAACAAAATTCTGGTTTTCTGGAAGGGGAGCACTCAGGGTGATGGTTTTTTCGCCCAGTGAATCAACCCCTAAAATGACAGGTTTGGTGATGTCTTTGATGTAAACAGCAGCTTTGGCACCTGTGCAGGAAGCATCTTCGCAACGGAAGGTTTCCAGCATGGTGCCGTCACCGGGTTCAGCCACCGTGATCACTTTGCGGTCCGGGCTGATGGAAGTGACATCCATCATGGCGCTCGAATCGGGGGTGCCACCGTTCTGTCCACTGTAGTTGGTGAACGCCAGACCCACAGTCAAGGTCAGGGGGAACACGGTGAAAATCAAAACAAAGATGATCGATGGCAGCAAATAGTACCAGTTGATCATCCAGGGGAATTGTTTAACGATCAGGAATGCCATGGGCAAAAGGATCACTGCCCAGTAAATCAGCAGCATGTAAGCAGGCGCTTCAGGAAAGCTGCTGGTGGTCCACTGGCCAAGCAACCACGCAATTCCCAGACTGGCAAGCAGCAATACAGCGAGAATCGCCAGGGCTGTCACCAATCCTCGCGTACCTTGGGGTGGCACTTCAGTTCGAATGGTCATGGGTTGTCTCCCTCGGCAAGAGAGGCTGGGAGGACTTCCCCCCAGCCTCCAGGTCATTTAAGGCTTACTTGATGTTGGACTTGATTTCTTTGACGGCTGCGTCAAGAATCTTGCCGTAGTCAACGCCAGCTTTGGAGGTGCTGAGGTTCACAGCGTTGCCCCAGGGTCCCCAGACGCTGCCCATTTCGGGCACGTTGGGCATGGGGGTTCCCATGGCGATGGTTTTGCCGAAGCCTGCAACCACAGGGTCACTGGCGAGGGCTTTCTTGGCTTTCTTGCTGACGGGGATGCGTCCACCGGCTTTGTTGAAGTCGATGATGCTGCCAGACTCGGCGAGGAACTTGGCGAAAGCAGCAGATTCAGCTTTGGATTTGCTGTAGCTGTTCATCACGAGGCCCTGCACGCCCACGAAGGGGCTCCACTTGCCAGAGGCTCCGGGAGGGGTTGGGAAGGGCATGATGCCGTAGTCGATTTTGGCTTTTTTGATGTCGCCGATGTCCCAGGGACCGGTCAGGAACATGCCGAGTTGACCGTCCACGAAAGCAGCTTTGGCGAGCTGGCCGTCCACGCCTTCAGGAACCAGTTTGTACTTGTAGCGCAGGTCGTTCAGGAAGGACATGGCTTTTTCAGCGCCAGCGTTGCCGATGCCAAGGTCGCCGGTGTCCAGGGTGCCACCGTTGTTTTTGAAGATGTAGCCGCCGTAAGCGCTGATCACACCGTAGTTCATGTAGCTGTTGGTGAGGTCAGCCAGGAAGCCGTAGGTGCCCTTGGAGGGGTTGGTCAGGGTGGTGGCGGTTTTCAGGAAAGCACTCCAGCTGGTGGGGGCTTTGGGAACCAGTTTTTTGTTGTAGACCACGCCCACAGCTTCAGCGAACAGGGGCACACCGAAAAGTTTGCCTTTGTAGGTGAAGGCGGTCAGACCCACTTTTTCGATGTCGGACTTGGCAGCGCCCGTCACGTATTTGCCCATGTCTTCCACCACACCAGCAGCGGCCATTTCGCCGAGCCAGTCGTGAGGAATGGTGGCAACCAGATCAGGACCTTCGCCTTTGGAAGCGCCGTTGATCATTTTGGTTTTGATGTCACCAAAGGGAACAGCCACAACTTCGACGGTGTTGCCGGTTTTGGCGCCGAAGGATTTGGCAGCGTTGACCAGCCAGGCTTGCTCTGGGCCACTGTAGTGGGTCCAGACGGTGATCTTGGCAGCTTGGGCACTTCCGAGGGCCAGGCTGAGGACAGCCATTGCAAGGGTTGCTTTTTTCATGCACTTCTCCTTTACTGGTCGACTGACCCATTTGGTAACGCTTCCACTTATTTTGGAAGCGTTTCCCCCTAGTTGAATCAGTTGATACCTGTAACCCAATGTAACTCAGGTTGGCCTCAAGGTCAATCGTTGGGGGCAGTCTTCTGTGGGTGTGGTGACCTAGACAAAACTATAGTTGAACCCTGTTTGAAATGCAAGATATGCAAAATTTAACGTCCTATTATGCTATAAATCGCGTGCTCATGCGGGTTTCACCCATAAAGCACCCAAATTTTGCAAAAGATCGTCACTTTGCACTGACCCTGACCATTTCGAAATTGTCATTTCTTCTGGAAAGTCAAAAAGTGACCGTATGGTAACATCAAAACATGAAAGGCTCGAAGCCTCTGGGACTTCTTTTTCTGACCATTTTCATTGCCATGCTGGGATTGAGTGTGCTGTTTCCAGTGTTGGCTCCCCTGTCCAAGGAACTCGGGATCACCACAGCACAAACCACCTGGCTTTCCACGGTGTACAGCCTTGCCCAGTTTCTGAGTGCTCCATGGTGGGGCCACCTCTCTGAGACCCGAGGCCGCAGACCCATCCTGATCCTCGGACTGGTGGGGTTTGCCATCTCTTTTGGGCTTTTCGGGTACATGGCCCACCTCGGGATGGAAGGCACCCTGACTGGCAGTGCCCTCCTGATTGCTCTGCTGCTGGCCCGCATTGCAGGCGGTTTGCTGTCCAGTGCAACCCTGCCCACGGCCCAGGCTTACATCGCAGACATCACCCCTCCAGAGAAACGCGCTGGAGCAATGGGTCTGATTGGTGCTGCTTTCGGTCTGGGAATCATTTTTGGTCCAGCCATTGGTGGGGTGCTTTCGCAGGGAGGCAACCTGCTGGTGCCCATCTTCTTTTCGTCTGGCCTCGCTCTGGTGACGGCCACAGCAGCTTTCTTCTTGTTGCCAGAATCCATCCACTTGCGGCCCCAAGTGGAAAAACAGCCTGTCAAAGTCAGCTTTTTGAAAGGCGAGATTCCAGTCCTGCTGGTGATTTCCATGTTGACCACCCTGGCCAGTGTGGGCATGGAACAGACGGTGTCTTTCTACATCCAGGACAATCTCAACCTTTCTGGCAAAGAAGCCGTGCGCACCATTGCCACTTCGCTGTTCATCTTCGGTATGGTGGCAGTGGCAGTGCAGGGCGGTCTGATCCGTCAACTTTCCAAGAAAGTCGCCCAATCCACCCTGATCTGGATGGGTCTGGCCATCATGGGGGCAGGAATGCTCCTGATGCCCATCATGCACACCTTCTGGGGCATCACTTTTGCACTGTGTGTGATTGGGTTTGGCAGTGCCTTCATCGGACCCAGCATTTCCACCGCCCTGTCTTTGCAGGTGGCATCCAACCAGCAGGGCAGCATTGCAGGTGTGAACAGTTCTGCCACGGCTCTGGGAAGGATGCTGGGCCCCATCATTGCAGGGTACCTGTACCAGTATGTTTCCCATGGCAGCCCTTATCTGTTCTCTGGAATCTTGCTGATGGTGCTTCTGGTGGTGGCTTTGCTCAGCCTGAAACCTCAAAAGTCGACAGTCACTGCCTGAATCGACGGCAGCAGACGGTAAAATCGGGATTTCAAGTCAGGGGTACGTGTTCCCCCTGACTTTTTTTCTGCAGCCGGGTGTGCTAGGTTGTTATGCAACAGGTGGGCCTTCCAGAGCCTGCCTCAATTCTGCAAAACCAGACTCGGGTATTTCAGGCTTGTGCCAGAGACGCACAAGCCTGTTGCATTGTGCACCAAATGATGCACCACCAATCACATCCCTTTGTTTTTGGTGTATTGAAGCGGTTTTGCCATTTATGGAAATCATTCCACAACTTCATGGAATCGTTCCACAGGCATAAAACAGCAATTGGAATCAAAATGAACAATCACAAATCCCAAAATTCGGCATGCTCGTGAGGGAATTTTTTCACCGCTAGAACTTCAAGCAATGTCCGTGGGTTTTGCAGAAAAACCCGTGCTTTTGTGCGTTTGTACCTTATATATAGGGCCTGTAAATTTCAGCCACTGCATTTCCACTGCTTTTGGACATTTTGAGCCGATACCCACAACAAAAAAACCCTCCGCAGAGGGTTCTGGAACGTTCAGAAGATCAGACGTTGAAGCCAAACATCCGCATCTGGCGTTTGCCATCTTCGGACATTTTTTCGGTGGTCCATGGTGGAGTCCACACAAAATCCACGTTGACTTTGTTGACCTCTTCCAAACGCATCACAGCCAGTTCGGCATCTGCACGGATCATGTCCTGCACAGGACAACCCACACTGGTGAGGGTCATTTCGATGTCCACGGTGCCTTCTTCTGAAATCTGCACATCATAAACCAGACCCAGATCCACCACATTGACGGGAATCTCGGGGTCTTTCACCACTTTCAGGGCTTCCAGCACCTGTTCAACGGTTGGCACGTCATTCTCCTTTCACGTGAGGCAGACCCTCATTGACCCAGGCCATGGTGCCTCCGGCCAGATTGACCACGTTGGAATAGCCGTTCTGCAAAAGGTAGCTGCCTGCTCGAGCACTGCGGGCACCGCTGCGGCAGATCATCACCAGTTCGCGGTCCTGGGGAATTTCGGTGTAACGGGCTTCGAATTCAGAGAGGGGAATCAGCTGTGCACCTTCAGCATGCACTTCCTGATACTCTCCGGGCTCGCGCACATCGATGAGCAAAGCTCCGGCCTGCACACGGGCCAATCCTTCCTGAGGGCTCACATCTTCAATCATGGCACTCAGCATAACAAAGGAAATCCTGCAAAACAGTCCATGGGTTACACTGCAAAAGCCATGACTGAACAACCCCTCAAGCACCTCCTTGATTTGCGCGATGAACTGGACCGTGAAGCCGAACCTCTGGGGCTGTATTTTGAAGGTTTTGAGGCCACCGCTCTGGACCTTGCCACCCTGGAACAGGGAGAACACCACCTGACCCCAGAGCACACCTATCTGGTGGTCTGTGAGGTGGGTCAGAAAAGCAAACTGGCCGTGATGTATTTGCAGGCCGATGGCATTCAGGCCAGCCATCTGGAGGGGGGGATTCTGGGCCTCCGCAAGCAGACGGAACAGGAGCACCGTCTTCCCTATTCGGATGCATTGTTCAAAAGAGGACTCCTGCATCCCAGAGTTCGGTTTGTGGCCAGAGATGGGGACACCCTGGTGATCCGAGGGGCCTTGAGCCAGGACGACCTGCGCGACATGTGATCCGCAAAATGCCCACCATTCTGTTATAAGCTAAACAACCTATAGGCATGTGAAAAGAATTTGTCATAGATTAAATGGATGAGGAATTGGGAACTCCACTGGAAATGTGAGGAAATCAATGAAAAAAATGCTGATTTTGGGCCTTTCGCTGCTGGGTGTTGCTCTGGGCCAGAGTGACACTTTTGATCCTGCACAATTTGAAAGAAGTTTGGTGTACCAGACCGGTCAGGTCAGCGTACTGAATCAGAAAGTCAACATTCAGGTGCCGGTCAACATGCGGTTTCTGGATGCCAGCAATGCACAGAAACTGCTGGAAGAAGGTTGGGGCAACCCTCAGGACCCCGATGTGCTGGGCATGCTGGTGCCTGCAAAAACCAGTCCCATGAGCAACTCGGGCTGGGGTGTGGTGGTCACCTATGAGGAAGATGGACACATTTCGGATAAAGACGCCAGCACCATCAACTACAGCCAACTGCTCAAAGACATGCAAGAAGCTTCCAGAAGCAGCAATGCAGAGCGCAAAGAGGCCGGTTATCCAACAGTTGATTTGATCGGCTGGGCCACCCCTCCCCGATACGATGGCCTCAGTCACAAAATGTACTGGGCCAAAGAGATTTCCTTTGACAGCGATCCTGTGCACACCCTGAACTACAACGTTCGTGTGCTGGGCAGGACTGGGGTTTTGAACCTCAATGCTGTGGCAGGCATGAACCAGATTTCTGAAGTCGAAGCAGCCATTCCAGAGATGCTGGATGCTGTCAGCTTCACCCCTGGCAACCGTTATGAGGATTTTCAGGCCGGACGCGACAAGGTGGCCGAATACGGTCTGGCAGCTCTGGTGGCCGGTGGGCTCGGGGCGGCAGCCAGCAAAACCGGGATTCTGGCCGTCATCTTGCTGTTCTTGAAGAAGTTCTTTGTGTTCATTCTGGCTGGAATCGCTGCCCTGTTCAGGGCCATCACGGGCAGAAGGCAGCAAGCTTAACCCAGAATCCATTGAAATGCCCCGGATTGAACCCTCCGGGGCATGCTCCTGAATTGTGCCCTCCCCCTCCCCTTCAATCTGTTTATAGCGTAAAATAGAAACAATGGAAGCCGACCTCACTTTGCGCCCGAAAACCCTCTCGGATTACGTCGGGCAGGAAAAAGTCAAAGAAAAACTTGCGGTGTACCTGCAAGCCGCCAAAACCCGAGCCGAAGCGCTGGACCACACGCTGATTTTCGGGCCTCCCGGTCTGGGGAAAACCACCCTCGCCCACATCATCGCTTATGAAATGGGCGTAAACATCAAAGTCACCTCTGGACCTGCCATCGAAAAGCCCGGAGATCTGGCCGCCATCCTGACCAACAGCATCGAAGAAGGCGATGTGCTGTTCATCGACGAAATCCACCGTCTGGGACGGGTGGCAGAAGAACACCTTTACCCGGCCATGGAAGATTTCAAACTGGACATCGTGCTCGGGCAGGGTCCAGCAGCACGCACCATCGAACTGCCCCTCCCGAGGTTCACTCTGGTGGGGGCCACCACCCGTCCCGGTCTGATCACCGCGCCCATGCGCTCCCGTTTCGGGATCATTGAGCACCTGGAGTATTACACCCCTCAAGAGTTGGCGTGGGGTCTGACC
Source organism: Deinococcus misasensis DSM 22328 (assembly GCF_000745915.1). NCBI lineage: Bacteria > Thermotogati > Deinococcota > Deinococci > Deinococcales > Deinococcaceae > Deinococcus > Deinococcus misasensis. The sequence continues at coordinate 53,999 of NZ_JQKG01000017.1, read as the reverse complement.
CGAGAAGCCACCCTGAACGGCTACGAGCTTTCCGAGGAGGCCGCTCTGGAAATCGGAGCCCGTTCACGCGGAACCATGCGGATTGCCAAACGTTATCTGCGCCGGGTGCGCGATTATGCCGTGGTTGCCGGAGAGCACAACATCTCCAGAGAACGGGCAGAAAAGGCTCTGGACCTGCTGGGTCTGGACTCTGCCGGTCTGGACGAACGCGACCTGAAGCTGCTGGAAACCCTGATTCACCGTTTTGCGGGCGGACCTGTGGGCCTCGACACCCTTGCCATTGCCATGAGTGAAGATGCCAACACCCTTGAAGACGTGTACGAGCCCTACCTGATCCAGCTGGGTTTCATGAAACGCACGCCCAGAGGCCGTGTGGCAACCGTGAGGGCTTACGAGCACCTCGGGCTGCCGGTGCTCCACTACGACGAAGATCAATATTGACCGTCTGGCACAATCAAAATGCGCTTTTCCCGTCTGAGTGAATTGCGCATTTTTTTGCAAAGATGTCAAGCGCTCCACTCTCTATTTACACCGTGACCTTGCTTTAAGATAGAATGACAACCCCGAATCTTGCGGGGCACGTTTGCGTGTGAACAAAAAATGGGACTTTTGAACAGAGGCTCCAGCACATTTTTCTTTTGCTGGAGGTGAAGAAAGACAGGCATGGGGACCAAAGAAGAAATCAAAGCCAGACTGAACCTCGCCGACCTGATCGGAGAGTACGTCCGTCTGACCCCTGCTGGAAACGGCAGGTTCAAAGGTCTGTGCCCATTCCACAAAGAAAAATCCCCCTCTTTTAACGTGGACATCAATCAGGGCTACTACTACTGCTTCGGATGCAAAGCCGGTGGAGATGCTTTCAAATTTCTGATGCAGGTGGAAAACCTCCCCTTCTCGGATGCCCTGCAAAAACTGGCAGACCGCACCGGCATCAAACTGGAATTCAACACCTCCGACAAGAAGCAACGGGACCTTTTTGAGGTCAATGAACTGGCCCTCAGCTACTTCCGCCAGAGCCTCAAAAAGCCCGAAGGCAGCGATGCTCTGGGTTACCTGTACGCCCGTGGCCTGACCGAAGAAAGCATCACCCAGTTTGAACTCGGGTATGCCCCCGCAGGATGGGACGGCCTGATCAAATTCTGCAAACTGCAAGGGGTTCACGAAGCCCAGTTGCTGCAAGCTGGACTCCTCTCCGAAGCGCAGGACACCGGACGGGTCTATGACCGCTTCAGAAACCGGGTGATGTTTCCCATTCGCGATTATCTGGGCCGGTTGGTGGGCTTCGGAGGCCGGGTCCTCGATGACAGCAAACCCAAATACCTGAACACCCCCGAAACCGACATCTTCAAAAAGAGTGAGTTGCTGTACGGCTTTAACATCGCCCGCAATCTGGCCCAGAGCAGCCATGAAATTGTGGTGGTCGAGGGTTACATGGACGTGATCGCCATGCACCAGTGGGGCTTCAAGCAGGCCGTGGCCACTCTGGGCACTTCATTGACTGCAGAGCACGGAGCGCTGCTGGCAAGGCAGGGCATCCGCACCGTCAAACTGATGTTCGACCAGGATGGAGCCGGACAGAAAGCCACTCTGGCAGGCTTGGACCAGATGCTGGGCAGCAAATTTTTGATCTCTGCCCACCGGGTCCCGAGTGGCAAAGACCCAGCAGATGCCCTGCAACACGGAGACACCGAAAGCATCCGCACCTCTTTGCAAAAAGGGGTCAGCGAGGTGGAATTCCGCATCCAGCACGCCATGACCCAGTTTGACCTGACCCACCCTGAGGGCAAACGTGGCTTCCTGCAAATGCTGCTTCCCCGCATGCAGGACCATGACATCTACGATGAAATTGCAGCCGAGGTGCGCCGTCAGGTCTCCGAAAAAGCTGGCATCGACGAAGCCAAACTGAACGAGTGGGTCCAGAGCAAAAGCAAACGCAAAAACCTCACCGAGGTGAACATCAAAGGCATGGTCTCCTCGCAAACCCAGGAAGACCGCCGTGAGCTGTATCTGGCTCAGCAAATCCTGCTGGACCCCAAACTGCTGCAAAAAATGGAAGGCTCCAGCCCCTTCAAAAACACCTTTGCAGAGGAAATCATCCGGGTGGCCCGAGAAAAACCCTCCCGCGAGGCCATTCTGGAACACTTCCGGGGTCGCCCAGAAGAAAAAATCCTGATGTCTTTCCTCTTTGAGAACCCCGAGGCCCAGATTCAGGCCCAGCATCAGGACATGGTGGAACGCCTCACCGAAATGAAAGAACAGGGCCTCATGGAAGCAGAATCCCTGCACACCCAGACCCTCATGAAAGATGAAGTCTCCAAGCTGAAAAAACAGCTGGCAACCGCAGATCCCACCCAGCAAATCCAGCTCCTCAAACAGATCAGCGAACTCCAGAGGGCCATTGAAGCGGAAAAACGTGGTCGGATGATGCGGACTCGGGCGTAGGGGTCGAGGGTTTTGTAGGGGCTAGGCGTGCCTCGCCCTGAGGCCGAGAGCATCGTGCTGTACGCATAAAACATGGTCAAGGGGAACTGTAGGGGCGCAGCACGCTGCGCCCCTCATCGCTTTAGCCAAAGCTTTCTTTTCCTTCTGCCTTCTGCTTTTTGCCATTCTTGGCCCTCAGCCCTCGGCATTCTCGCCTCCAACCCTTAAAATGTTCCTCTGGAGGATCTTTTCACAATGCACAAACACCTGATTTCCGCCCTTTTGATGTCAAGCCTTGCTTTCGCTGCCCCCAGAGTGGGAGAGCACGACAACGCTTACCGTCTGGTGTTTGACCTTGCTGGCAACACCGATTTTTCCGTGCAGGCCCTGACCAGTGGCATTCAAATTCAATTGACCCAACCTGTCCTGACCCCAGAGTCTGGAACGGTGAATGTGCCTTTTGTGCGCTCTTATGCCACCACAGCCAACAGCATCACCCTGAAGTTTGATCCTGCTTATTTGCAGGAGATCAAAGTGTCTTTTTTGCCTGCCTCTGGTGAGCAAAAAGCCCGTCTGGTGCTGGACTTGCCCAAAATGGTTCTGGCTTCTACACCACCCAGCCCTTCCAAAGATTTCCCAGTCCCAACCCCTGCCAAAAATCCAGAGGTGATGTATCCCGAGTCTCTGGACCCCAATCTGGATGTGCTGAATTACGATCTGGGTCTGGAGGTGGATGTTCAGAAGAATTTTCTGAAAGGCACGGCTTTGATCCAACTCAAGACGGTGGCCTCTACACCTGCCATCCGTTTGAACCTCCTGGGCCTGACGGTTTCAGAGGTGCAGGTGAATGGGAAAACCGCAGCTTTCCAGCAACAGGGGCAACACCTGCTGATTGATCTGAATGAAACCTCCAGCGTGGGCAAAACCTACCGTGTGCAGGTGATTTACTCTGGGGTGCCCAAAACCGTGAAAGATCCCGGAGACACTGAAGAAGATTCGGTGGGCTGGAAGAAATTCAAAGACGGAATTTACGTGCTGAACGAGCCCAATGGAGCCATGTCGTGGTTCCCTTGCAACGATCACCCGAGCGACAAAGCGACTTTCACCTTCCGCATCACGGTGCCCCTGCCTTACATGGGGGTGGCGAATGGGACGTCCAAAACCACAAGCAACCTGAACGACTCCAAAACCTACGTCTACGAGATGAAAGAGCCCATGGCCACCTATCTGGCCACCGTGCACATCAACCGTTTTGGGCAAGAAATCCGGCAACTGAGGCCCAACCTGAAGATTCGCAATTACTTTCCGGCCAGTCTTCCAGAGGATTTTCAAAAGAAAGAACTGGGCAAGCTGGAGGCCATGTTGAACTTCATGGAAAAGCAGGTGGGACCCTATCCGTTTTCAGAGTATGGGGTGATATTTACGGAGTATCCGACCCCTTATGCGCTGGAAACCCAGACCCTGTCCACCTTTCCCAGCCAGAAAAAAGCCGACTGGGCTTTTGTGCATGAGTTGTCCCACGGGTGGTTTGGCAACAGCGTGACACCCAAAACCTGGTCGGATTTGTGGCTGAGTGAGGGGTTTGCCACCTACTTTCAGGACCTCTGGCAGTACCCCAAAGAGAAAGACCTGAAGGCTTTTCTGAAAACCCGCTACGAGCGCAACCTCAAGAACAAAATGAAGCCCCCTTACATCACCGAGCGAAAAGAGTTGTTCAGCCAGAGGGCTTACCAGAGGGGGTCTCTGGTGCTACATGCTCTGAAATTCAAAATTGGAGAGAAGGCTTTTGGGCAGGTGCTGCAAAATTACCACAAAACCCATGCCTTTAAAAATGCCAGCACCGAAGATTTCGTGCAAAGTGTGGTCAAAACCACCGGGAAACCGGAGCTGAAAGGCTTTCTGGAAAAGTGGATCTATGGGTCTGTGGTGCCAGAGTTTCCGGAGTTGGGACAGTAACTCAAAAGACCGGGAGTGAATTCCCGGTCTTTTGCAGGTTTTTGTCTTTCAGTGCAACTTGCCCACTGCGTTGACTGCTGCCTGCACCAGACGCCCAGAGCGGACCATCTCACGGATTTTGCTGACCTCGGGTTTGAAGTAGCGGTCCCGTTCAAGGTGGGGGATTTCGCTGCGGATGGCGTCATAGACGGCTTTGACTCCATCTCCGGGCTTCAGGGGGGCCTGAAAGTCCAGCGCCTGTGCAGCCGAAACCAGTTCTATGGCCACCACCCAGAGGGTGTTTTCAAAGATCTGGTGGGCTTTGCGGCAGGCGATGGTGCCCATCGAAACGTGGTCTTCCTGATTGGCGCTGGTGGGGATGCTGTCCACACTGGCCGGGTGGGCCAGCACTTTGTTTTCGCTGACCAGACTGGCTGCGGTGTACTGGGAGATCATCAGGCCACTGTTGAGGCCCCCCTGATCGGCCAGAAAGGCAGGCAGTCCGCTGAGGGCAGGATTGAGCATCTGTTCAATGCGCCTTTCGCTGATGTTGGCCAGTTCAGCGATGGCGATTCCGGCATAATCGGCAGCAAGGGCCAGAGGTTGGCCGTGAAAATTGCCGCCCGAGATGACTTTCCCCTCGTCTGGAAAAATCAGGGGGTTGTCGGTGACGCTGTTCATCTCGATTTCGAGGACTTCACGGGCATGGCGCAAAGCGTCTCTGGAAGCCCCGTGCACCTGAGGGGTGGCCCTGAGAGAGTAGGCATCCTGTACCTTCTCGCAGTTCTCGTGTGAGACTTCGATTTCGGAGTTTTGCAAAAGCAGCCTGAGGTTTTCGCTGACCTGTCTGGCTCCGGGATGGGGTCTGAGGCGCACGATGCCTTCAGAAAAGGGTTTGTGGCTGCCTTTGAGGGCTTCGATGGTGGAAGCTGCGGCCAGATCCACACTGGACAGCAAAATCTCCACATCATGAATCAGCAGGGCCAGCAAACTGCACATGGCCTGCGTGCCGTTGATCAGGGCCAGACCTTCTTTGGCCTGCAGCACAATGGGGCTCAATCCCACTTCGTTCAGGACTTCTCTGGCCGGGCGAACCTGTCCCTGATGCTCCACTTCTCCCTCACCAATCAGGGCCAGCGTGAGGTGTGAGAGGGGAGCAAGGTCTCCACTGCTGCCCACCGATCCCTGAGAGGGCACCACAGGGTGGATCTGGTGGTTCAGGAAGTTCAGAAGCCCCTCAATCACCAGAGGACGCACGCCAGAGTGTCCCATGGCAAGGCTCTGTGCCCGCAAAAGCAGCATTCCGCGCACCACATCTCTGGGGAAAGCCTCCCCCACCCCGATGGAATGGGACAGAATCAGGTTGCGCTGGAGTTCTTCAAGCTGGTGGCGGTCAATGCGGGTGTTCTGGAATTTCCCGAACCCGGTGTTCACACCGTAAACTGGATCGCCCTTCAAGGTGATCTCCTCGATGAAGGTGCGGCTTTTCTGGACCCGCTCTCGGGCTGTGCCAGAGAGGGTCACCGTTTCAAAATCACGGACCACGGCAATGAAATCTTGCAGGGTCAGGTGCTGGTCAAGTTCAATCATGCTTCCTTTCCGGAAATGTACACTTTGCCGACAGCGTTGCCAAAACGGTAGGCGATTTCTCGCCAGTCGTGGCTGTCGAGCACCAAGAAATCGGCCTTCATGCCTGCTTCAAGGCGTCCGGTGTCAGAAAGCCCCAGAGCGTGGGCAGCGTTGGCGGTCATGGCGATGAGGGCTTCTGCAGGGGTGAGACCATTCAGGCGCACCCCGAGGGCAAGGGCCAGACTTGCACTGAACATCGGACTGCTGCCGGGATTGTGGTCGGTGCCAATGGCCACAGCCCCACCTGCATCAATGATTTTGCGGGCAGGTGCAGCAGGCAAACCCAGATGTAAAGTCACACCGGGCAGCACCGTGGCCACCGTCTCTGAGGCTGCCAGAGCCTGAATTTGCTGATCTGCAGAGGCTTCCAAATGGTCCACACTCAGAGAGCCCAGCTCACAGGCCAATTCCACCCCTCCCAGAGCGTGAAATTGATCGGCATGCAGTTTGGTGTGCAGACCGTGGCTTCTGGCAGCTTGCAAGATTTCTCTGGCCTCCTCTACAGTGAAAGCTTCTTTTTCCACGAAGACATCCACCGCAGAGGCCAGACCCTCTTGCGCAACCTCGGGAATCCAGACCTCCGTCACTTCACGGATGAAATCTTTGCGGTCCCGGTCTTTGGGGGGCAGGTGAATGAGCAAGGTCGGAACGATGCGGGCCGGAGTGAAGTCCTGCAAATCACGTATGGCTTCCAGCATGCGCATTTCGGTGTCGTAATTGAGGCCGTATCCGGTTTTGACCTCAATGGTGGTGGCTCCGCTGCGCACCAGAGCATTCATGCGTGGAACCGCCAGAGACACCATCTCAAAGGCAGTGGAGGCCTGCGTGTAACGCACCGTCTGGTGGATGCCTCCCCCTCTGGAGAGGATTTCTTCGTAAGAAACGCCTTTGATGCGGTCCTCAAAGTCATTCAAGCGACTGCCAGACCAGATCAGATGCGAGTGGGGATCAATCAGGCCGGGAACCACCGCTTTGTTGCGGAAATCCACGGTTTTGTCGTGGGCAGGGGCGTCTTTGCGTTCTCCCACCCACAGCAGGGTCTCCCCTTCCACCAGCAAGGCTGCGTCTTTGATGACCTTCAGGTTGCGTTGCTCGGGGCCTTTTTTCAGTTCAGGGCCGGTTGCGGTGGCCAGTTCCGTGATGCCAATGTAAAGCGTTTTCATTCGAACACCTCTTGAAGTGTTTCCATGATGAGCCTTGCGATCAGCAAATTGCTATTCCCGCTGTGGTCCAAATGGGGGGTGAGTTCCACCACATCTAGACCCATCAGATGGTTGCGCCGAACTGTTTCACGGATCAGGTGCATGGCCGTGCGGTAGGTCATGCCGTCCACCTCTGGACTGCTGGTGGCCGGAAGCACTGTGGGGTCCAGCACATCCACATCGAAAGACAGGTACACGTTTTTGTTCTCTGGAAGCTGCTGAATCACCTCTTGCAGGTCTTCGCAGGCCCACATGCCAATCAGGGTGTGACCTCTGACACGGGCTGCCTGAACCGCCTCCTCATCGAAACGCAGGCCCCTTAAGCCAATGGTGGTGATGTGTGTCAGGTTCGGCAGGTCTTCACAAGCCCGCCTGAACGGACTGGAATTGCTGAAACGCGTGTCGTTGCGCACATCGGTGAAATCCAGATGGGCATCGAGTTGCACGATGTGCAGGTCCTGAACATCTTCAAACGCCCGCAAAATCGGATAGGAAACGCTGTGGTCCCCTCCCAGAAAAACCGGAAGTTTCACGCTGGACCGCAGTTGTTTTGCTGCCAGAGTGATCCGGTCGCGGGCCAGTTCAGGCTCCAGACTGGGAAGCACCACATCGCCAGCATCCACCAGCTTCAAACCAGCCAGTTTGCGCGTTCCAGAGCGCAAATCGTAAAAACCTTCCTCGGGCAGGGTGTAACGCAAAGAGGCTTCACGGATGGCTCTGGGAGCAAACCGGGCACCGGGCCGAAACCCGAGGGCAATGTCAAAAGGAATGCCCAGCACGCCCACATCGGCATTGAAGGAAACGGTCAGGTCCACAACGGGAGACCTTGCGAATGAAATCAAACCCGAAAACGGCAAATGGGACATGCAAACCTCAGATCGACGGCAGGTCCAGACCGCGTTCTTTTGCGACCTGTTTGGCTTTGTCGTAGCCTGCATCGGCGTGGCGGATCACACCCATGGCGGGGTCATTGACCAGACACATGGAGAGGCGTTTTTCGGCCTCCTCGCTGCCATCGGCAACGGCAACCAGTCCAGAGTGCTGGCTGAATCCCATGCCCACACCACCTCCATGGTGGAAACTCATCCATGCTGCGCCACTTGCCACGCCCGTTGCGAAGTTCAGCAAGGGCCAGTCTGAAACCGCGTCACTGCCGTCCAGCATGGCTTCGGTTTCACGGTTGGGACTGGCCACCGAGCCAGCGTCCAGATGGTCCCGTCCGATCACGATGGGGGCTTTCAGGCGTCCATCTTTCACCATCTGGTTGAACATCAGTCCGGCCTGATCGCGCTCTTTGTATCCAAGCCAGCAAATCCGGGCAGGCAGCCCCTGAAAAGCAATCTGGTCTGCAGCGTATTTCAGCCAGTTTTGCAGTCGGTGGTCGTGTGGGAACAGCTCCAGCAATGCCTTGTCGGTTTCGTAGATGTCCTGAGGGTCACCACTGAGGGCTACCCAGCGGAAAGGGCCACGCCCTTCACAGAAACTGTCCCGGATGAACGCAGGCACAAAACCGGGGTAATCGAAGGCGTTTTGCACTCCAAATTCCTTTGCCCTCTGGCGCAGGTTGTTGCCATAATCAAAAGCCACTGCGCCCCGTTTCTGCATCTCCAGAATGGCCTCAACGTGCTTGGCCATGCTCTGGTAGGCCCTCTGGCGGTAGATTTCCGGTTGCTCACGGCGCAAAACATCGGCATCTTCGTCTGGACCCAACACAGGGATGTAGCCCCACATGGGGTCGTGGGCGCTGGTCTGGTCGGTCACCAGATCGGGGGTGAAGCCCATCTCCACCAGAGCAGGCACCACCTCGGCAGCATTCCCGAGCAGGCCAATGGAACGGGCCACACCCTGAGTTTTGTAAGATTCTGCACGCTGCAAAGCGTCTGGCAGGTTTTCGGCCACCTCGTCAAGGTAACGGGTTTCCAGCCTGCGCTGAATGCGGTGCGGATCAATCTCGATGTTGATGCTGACCCCTCCGGCCAGTTTGACTGCCAGAGGTTGTGCCCCTCCCATGCCACCCAGACCCGCGGTCACAGTGATGGTGCCTTTCAGGCTGCCTCCGAAGTGTTTTTCTCCAGCAGCAGCAAAAGTTTCATAGGTGCCCTGCAAAATGCCCTGCGTGCCAATGTAAATCCAGCTTCCAGCGGTCATCTGGCCGTACATCATCAAACCCTTGCGGTCCAGCTCATCGAAGTGTTCCCAGGTGGACCAGTTGGGCACCAGATTGCTGTTCGCCAGAATCACTCTGGGGGCAAGGCTGTGGGTTTTCAGCACCGCCACGGGCTTGCCAGACTGCACCAGCAAGGTTTCATCGTTTTCCAGACGGTCCAGCGTCTCCACAATTTTGTGGAAGGCTTCCCAGTTGCGGGCCGCCTTGCCCCGGCCTCCGTACACAATCAGGTCTTCGGGTTTTTCGGCCACTTCAGGGTCGAGGTTGTTCATCAACATGCGTTTGGCGGCTTCCTGAATCCAGCCTTTCGCGGTTTTTTCAGGCCCTCGGGGGGCACGCACCATGACTTGTTCCATGGGTCCAGCATGATCTGATTTTTAAGGGAGTACAATAAGGGTGTCCAGCATGATTGGACACCCTTATGCTCGAAACCCTGCAAAAAAGTGCCCAGATCTTGAAGCAATTCACCTCCACCCATCCAGAGTGGGGTTCCCGTGAACTGGCTTTGCACCTGCAACAACCCAGAAGCACCGTAAACCTGCACCTGCAAGCCCTTTCTCAGGCAGGATTCCTGAGAAAAACCCCCAGAAACAAGTACGCCCTGTCATGGCGTTTGCTGGAATTTTCCAGCCATTTGCACCAGCAACTCGGCTGGTATCAGCAGGCCATCTCCCTGATGAACCGTCTCGCAGAGGATGTAAAGGCCCTCACTTACCTGTGCGTTCAGGAAGGACAGGATGTGCTGTGCATCGCCAGAGCCCACCACGAACCACAGGAACACCGCGAAATCCAGACCGACCTGTACTTGCCCACCCACGCCACCGCAGCAGGCAAAGTCTTCTGCGCCTTCTCTGACTTGCAAGTGAAGAAATTCGAGGGCTACACACCGGGCACCATCACCACACCAGACGAATGGGAAACCGCCCTGAAGAAAGTGCGAGAAGACGGTTACGCCCTGTCTCTGGAAGAATGGGTGTCCGATTCCTGCGCTCTGGCAGCTCCGCTCTGGCATGAAGAAAAACTTGTGGCCGTGCTGGGGTTGCAGGTCAAGACTGTGCGGTTCAGGGGCCAGAAGGGGGCATTATTGCAGGCGTTGTTGGAGAGGGTGGAGGGGATCTGGTGAGGGCTTCGCCCTGATGCCGAGAGCCGAGCGGCCCAGCGCGAAACTGGCCGTCCAGTGAGCGCGTAGTGGGGCCAAGCCGAGAGCCAAGAGCCGAGAGCCGAGAGCCGAGAGCCGAGAGCCGAGAGCCGAGAGCCGAGAGCCGAGAGCCGAGAGCCGAGAGCATGATGTGCTAGACGGTAAAAATCGTCAAGGGAAATGTCTTTAGGGGCGCAGCGTTCTGCATCGCTTTCGCCAAAGCTGTCTTTTGCCCTCGGCCCTGTGCCCTCGGCTCTCGGCTTTTCCATTGCTTCTAAACAAGTGACAGGTTTCCCAAGCAAGATCTCTTAGAGTAAAGACAAATAGCCCTGATCAGAACTGACACAGCCCCCCTACAATGAGACCCATGAGAGTGATGGAGTCTGAAACGAGAAAGCGAGGCAGCATGGTCACCTTACAGCGCCTGGATGGAGAATACGCCATCATCAAATTTTCCCCGGACAGCACCCCCCCAGAGTGGGCTTTTCAGGGGGATTTCTCCAGCGTCACCCGCACCCCCAGCGAACTGTCCATTGTTTGCGACGCACGTTTTGCTCCCCTGCAAGCCAAAGCCGAAATCGGCTGGGTGGTTTTTCAGGTGATGGGTCAGTTTGGCTTTGAACAGTACGGCATCCTCGAATCCCTGATCCGTCCTCTGTCCGATGCCGGAATCAGCATCCTCTCGATTTCCACTTTCGACACCGATTACATTCTGGTCAAAGACAGTCAGGAAGAAAAAGCCCGTGCTGCATGGACAGACGCTGGCTATCGTTTCGAGTAAGCCCCCTGTTCTTCGCTGATGCTCAGAACTGTCCCCCTAAAAGGGGGACAGCTTCAAACGGAGTGAGAAGCAGGGGGTTACTGCGTTCCACCCTGCACAGCAGACACCCGGCCAATGCTCACAAATTGGCCGTTTTTCACTTGCAGGATCACAAAGGGTCTGTTGATGATGCCTTGCTGGTCATCGAAACGGATGCTGGAAGTCACCCCTGAGAGCGCATTTCCACCTTTAAAGGTTTGCAGGGCAGCCTGCATGTCTTCTCTGGTGGGCAGGGCACCCTCGTTTTTCTTCTGGGCATAACCGAGGGCTGAGAGCATCAGTTTCATGCTGTCGTAGGCCTGCATGGCTCTGGCGTTGGGATCTGCTCCTCCAAAAGACTTGCGGAATCTGTCCCGGAATTTGACAGCACTGGTGGTTTTGTCGGTGTGGTGGTAGAAGCTGAGGATCTTGATGCCTTCCACCTGCGTGCGGGCTTCCTGCAAGAGCTTCTGACTGTAAGCCGAGTCTCCAGAGTACAGGGGATAATTGATGCCTTCGGCTTTCAGGGCTTTGGCGATGCGGGCCACATCGGTGAACCCTCCAGCAATGAAGACACTGTCTGCTGTGCTGCCCTCTGGAATCAGGGTCTCGGGCAATCCGTTGGCCGGGTATTCCACGGACCAGATGTTGATGTCTTTCTCTCCTGCACTGGCAATGAACGATTCGTGCAAACTGTTGGAGTAGGCGTTGTCCGGGTTGTAATACACCAGCACACTCTTGCGACCCTCTTTTTGCATGAGTTGTGCCATCGCCTGAGCCTGTTGGGTGTTGGTCGGGGCCATGCGGTAGGTGTAATCGCCAATGCCGATCAGGCGGTCGTCGGTGGCAGTGGGCAGCAACTGTGGCACCATGCTGTTGTTGTAACTGGGCGCAGCATTCAAGCTCTGGCCAGAGCTGACCGGACCAATCACGCCCACCACCGCAGCATCTGCAGCAAACTCTCCGGCAACTGTGCTGGCCGTGTTGGCATCGTAATGGTCGTTGAGGATGCTGACCAGCACCGGTGGAGGGTTTTGTGCTTCACCAAGGGCTAGGGTGACCCCTTGCAGCACCGCTTCAGACACCTGCACGTTGTCTCCACTGGTCGGTACACTGATGCCGATGGTGACTGTGTCCAGGTTTTTGCGTTGCAAAGCCGCGTTCCAGCGGGTCAGGCGCACCAGAGCATCGGTCTTGTGGGTGGGAATCCAGGCATCGGCCAATTTGAGGGTGTTGCTGTAATCCCCATTCTGATAAGCCTCCAGAATGGCTTTGCGTTCAGGATTGGTGATTCCATCCAGAGGATTGATGCTGTTTTCGGACGTTGTTGGGGTGGGCGCAGGGGTGGGCGTGACCGGATTCAACTCGGGATTGGCCACCGTCAGGGTGCTGTTCAGGTCTTGCAAATCCTGCTGGGCCAGACTGGCATCTTGCTGACTGAGGAACGGTCCCACCACCACACGGTTGGTGTTGGCATCGTCCAGATACGCACGGTAACCTGCTGCATTCACCTGCTCAACCAGACGGTTGGCCTCTTCCAGAGATGACAGTTCTCCAGAGACCACCCGGTAGTCCTGAACGGTTGGAGCACGCTCGGGTTGACGGGAAGGGTCCACTGCTGGGGTTGCGGTGGGAGGTGCAGTCTGCTCTGGTTGCGTCTCTGGTGAAGGCACAGGTGTGGGATTCTCGGGCTGGGTCTGGGTTTGGGCTGGAGGGGTGGTCTGCTCCTGACGGTTCCAACCTTCCAGAAAACTGGGGTACAGGAAATAGGCAGCCACACCCACACCCACCAAACCCAATCCGCCCACCCATGCCAGACATCCGACACATCCTGCATTTTGTTGTTTGCGAGGTGCAGGCTGCGGGACAGGCTGAGGTCTGGGTTGAGGCGCAGGTTGGGGGGTCGGCTTCGGTTTGGGTTGTGGAGCAGGCTGAGGCTGGGGTTTGGGTTGAGGGGCAGGCTGAGGGTTTGGTTTCGGAGTGGGTTGAGGGGCAGGCTGAGCGGCTGCTTTGTTGCCCAGAATGGCCAGAAAAGCATCTGCGGTTTGAGGCCGCTTGACCACTTCCACTTGCATGGCTGCTTCTACAGCAGAACGCAAGGCTCTGGGCATGTTGGCAGGCAATGGAGCCAACTGGGCGCCTGTGGTTCTGGACACTGCATCTGGGGGTTGCTGCCCGGTCAGGGCGTGGTGCAACGTGGCACCCAGAGCATAAATGTCCGTGTACGGCCCGAGGGTGGCCTGCGTAGCGTACTGCTCAAGGGGCGCATAACCGGGGGTCACCAGTCGGGTGTGCTTGCTGGACTGCCCGGAAGCAAAGTTTCTGGCCGATCCGAAATCAATCAGAACCACCCGTCCGGTTTTTTCCAGATAGATGTTGTCCGGTTTGATGTCGCGGTGCAGGAGGCCGTTGCCGTGCACCACCTTGAGGGCCTCCGCGACCTCTCTGGCGGTTTTTTCCACGAGGTCCATGCTGGCCGGACCTTTTTCAAGGACTTTTCCGAGGGGTTGCCCTTCAAGGTACTCCATCACCAGATAGGCGGTGCCGTTCTCCTCGAAGATGTCCATCACCCGCACGATGGCCGGATGGTTGAAGCGGGCCACCGTCTGGGCTTCCAGAATGAAGCTTTTCTTGAGTTCCTGCCATCCTCCACCACCAAGGGTGCCAGGAGGGGCCACTGTGGTCCCCTGCCGTGCTGTGCCCTCTGGAAAGAGTTCTTTGATGGCGACTTTGGAATTGAGCACCGTGTGCGTGGCTGCATAGGTGATCCCAAATCCACCCTGACCAAGCACCCGATCAATCTTGTATTTTCCCTGCAGCATCGTCCCGGCAGCGAGTTCTGAAGTCAGAAAACGCGCCTGTCCAGAGTTGGGATTGGGCGTGCCGCAAACGGGGCAGAAGGATTTGTCATCCGGATATGTATGGGAACAGGTAATGCATCGCATAAGATGGCCGTCACCTTAAGCATACGGGAATGTGGGGGAAAAAGTTGCATTTGGGGCATGCAGAAGGTGGAAGGCAGAAAGCAGAAGGCTTTTTGGAGGGCTCGGTGGGCCTCACCCAGTTGCCGAGGGCCGAGAGCTTGAGGGTATACCTCCAGAAAATCATCAAGCAAAAATGCAGGAGCGAGGCATGCCTCGCCCTTCATCGCTTTTCTTGCCCTCAGCCCTCGGCTCTTGGCCCTCGGCAATTACGCCTTTGCCCCCCCCGGCATGATCTGTGCAGGTTCAATCCCCAGAGAGGCAATGGCTTTGCTCCAGCGTTCTTCCAGAGGCGTGTCGAAGATCAGGCTGTCGTCCATGTGGACCCACAGCCATGTACCGTCCTGACATTCCTTTTCAAGCTGTCCTGCTCCCCATCCCGAGTAACCCATGATCAGCTGGTACTCTGATCCCACGCTTTGCATCATGTGCTGAAGGATCAGGTAACTGGTGGACACACAGGTGGTGTCATTCAGGCGGATCTCCCCTTCCATGTTGGTGGGGTAACGGTAGAGGCACCAGCCAAATTTCTGGTCCACGGGACCGCCCAGCAGCACCGGGTCATCTGAGGTGCCCCCTTCCACCACGTCTGCGATGGTGGCGTTGCTCTCCTGATTGACGATCAGGCCTAGAGCCCCTTTTTCGTCGTGTTCCAGAATCAGGATCACGCTTTCCTGAAAATAATCGCCTTGCAGGTAAGGATTGGCCACCAGAAAAGTCAATTCCATAAGTGAGAACCTCCAAGCGCGAGATGGGGCCCCCTCCAGAACGTTCCCTCAGGCCGGATCTCACACATTTTGAATTGGGTCAGGATGGTGTGGAGTGTGTTCCTCTGCTTCCCAGTGTTCCACACCTCCACAAAAAGAAGGGTGAGGAATACCCCTCACCCCTTTAACCGTTACGCGCTTGCGCTCTGGTCCCTTTTGGTTTTTTTCTTGCTGGGTGTGGTTTTGCCTTCCAGGGCTTTCAGTCCGCCCACCAGAGCCACGTCGAGCACCTGATCGATGTTCTCACAGGGATGGAAGGAGATGCTGGCCCGCAGGTTGGCTGGAATGTCGGTGATGTCCCGTTCATTCATTTTGGGCAGCACGATGTGTTTGATGCCTGCCCGACGTGCTCCAAGCACTTTTTCTTTGAGGCCGCCAATGGGGAGCACCCGTCCGGTGAGGGTGATTTCTCCAGTCATGGCCACATCCCTGCGGGCAGGAATGCCGGTCAGGGCACTGACCAGACTGGTCACCATGGCCACCCCTGCGCTCGGGCCTTCTTTGGGGATGGCTCCGGCAGGAACGTGCACGTGGATTTCCGAGTTGTCCAGTTTCTCCTGGGTGATGTGGAAGCGGGTGCTGTTCTGTTTGGCGTAACTGAGGGCAGCACGGGCGCTTTCTTTCATCACTTCGCCCAGTTGACCGGTCAGCACGAGGTTGCCTTTGCCGGGCATCACACTGGTTTCCACAAAGAGGATGTCTCCACCAACGGGGGTGTAGAACATGCCTGTGGACACGCCCACAGCGTCTTCACGCGCTTCGGACTCTGGCAGGTAACGTGGGTTCCCGAGGTAACGCTCAAGCTCTTTGTCCGTCACGCGGGCGCGTTTCAGTTCTCCGCTGGCAATCCGGCGGGCCACTTTGCGCACGGCTGTTCCGATTTCGCGTTCCAGATTGCGAACTCCGGCTTCTCTGGTGTAGTGGGAAATCAGTTTTTCCAGAGCGGCATCGGTCACCTGAATCTGGGCGGGTTTCAGACCGTTTTCTTTGACCTGACGGGGCAACAGGTAACGCTTGGCAATCTCCAGTTTCTCCTGCTCGATGTAGGAGGTGAATTCAATCACTTCCATGCGGTCCAGCAAGGGGCCGGGGATTTGCTCGGGGTAGTTGGCGGTGGCAATGAACATCACTTCGGAGAGGTCAAAAGACACCCCGAGGTAGTGGTCTGTGAAGCTGTGGTTCTGGGCAGGATCCAAGACTTCCAGCAGTGCGCTGGAAGGATCTCCCTGATAGCTCTGGCCGAGTTTGTCCACCTCGTCCAGCAGGACCACAGGGTTTTTGGTTCCAGCGTTCCTGAGGCCCTGAATGATGCGTCCGGGCATGGAGCCAATGTAGGTGCGGCGGTGGCCCCGGATGTCGCTTTCGTCGCGGGCACCCCCGAGGGCAATCCGCACGTATTTGCGTCCGAGGGATTTGGCGATGCTCTGGGCAATCGAGGTTTTGCCGACACCGGGAGGTCCAGTGAACACCAGAATGGGTCCCTTGTTCACATCCGAGAGGTCAATTTCGCCTTTTTCGGCACGCTCTTTGCGAAGTTGACGCACAGCCAAAAATTCCAGCACCCGGTCTTTGACTTTCTCCAGACCGTAGTGGTCCTCAGCCATGGTTTTTTCGGCCTCTTTGAGGTTGAGCTGGTCTTCGCTGCGCACGTTCCAGGGAAGCTCGGTCATCCAGGTCAGGTAAGTGCGGATGACGGCAGCCTCTGCGGAATCGGGGTGCATGCGCTCCAGACGGTTGAGTTCCCGGTCGGCTTCTTTTTTGGCATCGTCAGGGAGGCCCAGAGCGTTGATTTTTTCGCGAAGCTGGGCCATTTCGTCCTCTTCGGAGTCTTCGCCATGCAGCTCTTTCTGGATGATTTTCATCTGCTCACGCAGGTAGTAATCGCGCTGGTTTTTGTCGATTTCTTCTTTGACCTGCTGCTGGATGCGCCTCTGGATGGCCATCAGTTCGGCTTCGCTGTCCAGCATGATCAGGACTTTGCGCACCCGTTCGGTCAGGTTGGGGGCTTCCAGCACGGCTTGTTTGTCCACGAGTTTGAAGTCCATGTTGAAGGCGATGTAATCGGCCATCACACCGGGATCTTCACGGTTGAGGATCAGTTCCACAACGTCAGGGGCAAGAAATTTGCTGCCGGGGATCATCTCTTCGAATTTGGTTCGCAGTTCGCGACCCAGAGCCTGGTATTCGGAGACTTCACCCGCGGGCACCTCGAAGGGTTTCACTTCGGCCTGAATGAACTCGGTTTTGTGGTAGGTTTGCACGGAAACACGGGTGACTGCAGAAACCAGCATTTGCACGGTGCCATCCGGGTTGCGCTTCATGCGCAGGATGTTGCAGGCGGTGCCAACGGTGTACAGGTCGTTTCCGGTGGGGTCATCGATGTCTTTGTCTTTCTGGGACACGATGAGGATGGTTTTGCTGCCCTGCATCGCCGATTCAATGGCTTTGATGCTGACTTCGCGGGCGGCGTCGATGTGCTGGACCATGGTGGGGTAAATCACAGAACCCCTGACCGGGCACACCGGGAGAATCTCTGGAATGGGCGGATTGGGAATGTCGTTCTGGTTGTCATCCGACATGTGGGGTTCCTTTCATGGCTCCTCAAGAGTATACCAAAAAGTACATAAGAAACTTGAGTCTACCTGTATCAAGTCTAGTGGCTCTTCTTCCCTGAGACAAGTCCTTCAGCCAGCCCTTTACGGGGTGAACGCTCCCGTTTCGCCTGCTTGCACCTCCATTGTGGACAGCATATCACTCTGCCCTTCGCGTGGCACCGACAAACCCATGAAAAAATGAGAGGAAACCCGAAGGCTTCCTCTCATGAAAACTTTAAGTTTATTTCTTGTCGAGGCTGTGGTTTTTCAGGTCTTCTTTTTGCAGCTCTCTGGGCTTGAAGCCGTTTTGTTGCAGCAGGTAAGCATAGATCGCTTCATACTGGTTCTGGGTCAGAGAACCCGGCTTGTTTCTGGGCATGGTGGTGGCAATCTTGTTGTAAAGATCAGCAGCAGTTTTGCCTTCACCAGACCACTTGGCCAGGAATGCATTGCCTTTGAGCACTGGAGAACGGCCATCATCTAAGGCTTTGCCGTGGCAACCTGCGCAACTGGCATTGTAAGCTGCTTCGCCTGCTTCTGCTTGTTTCTCTGTGAATGTGGGAGCACTGGAGTTGCTGCTGGATTGAGCGTAAACCCAAGTTCCTGCAGCACCCAGAGCCAATACACCGAACAACACCATTTTTTTCATGGAGCCTCCTCTTGCGCGGGTCGTACTTTAAAAAACAGTGTACTTGAACATTTAAAACTTTAAAAGAGTGGGGCAGGGAAAACCCTCATCTGGGATTGATGTTTAGCAGTGTTACAGAACTCATACAACTCTCAGAAGATGTAGTCTTTTTCCTTACATCCCGTTCAAGACCGGGTTTTCTGGATGTGAAGGGTCACTTCAAAAGGGACGCCTGCCATGGATTTAACCGGGTACAGACTTGTTATGATGCCCCTATGTCAGAAGCCCGCATGCTGGAAATCATCTTTCCTGCCAACACCAACAACCTTGGAACCGCCTTTGGGGGTTACATCCTCAGCCTGATGGACAAAGCCGCCAGCATCGCTGCCGTGCGCCACTGCCGCAAAACCGTGGTCACGGTCAGCATGGACACCGTCACCTTCCACGTGCCCATCAAAGTCGGCGATGCCGTCAACCTCTACGCACAGGTCGTCAAAGTGGGCCGCACCAGCATGCACATTCAGGTGGATGTGCACAAAGAAAACCTCGCCACAGCAGAGCAGGTGCTCGCCACCTCGGGGCGCTTTGTGTTCGTGGCTCTGGACGCTGAAGGCAAACCCACCCCGGTTCCCCCTCTGGACCACGTGCATGATTAAACTGACACTGGTCCGGCACGGCATCACGGTGCTCAACAGCACCGGACGCTGGCAGGGCCACACCGATGAACCCCTCTCAGCAGAAGGCATCCAGCAGGCCCTGAAACTGCGCAGGGTCCTGAACCCCGAGGATTACGACTCCATCGTCAGTTCTGATTTGCAACGCGCCTATCATACTGCCGAACTGGCCTTGCCCAACACCCCCATTCAAGCCGACCCGAGGCTTCGCGAGCTGCATTTTGGCGTGATGGAAGGCCGCACCCTTGAGGAAAACCAGCAGCACCCGAGCTACCTTCCCTGGAAAACCGACCCATTTGGACACAAACCCGAAGGTGGAGAAAGCTTTGAAGACCTGCTGGAACGTGCTCTGGACTGGCTCTCCGAAATTCCAGAGGACAGCAGTGTGCTGGCGTTCTCGCACAATGGGTTCATACGGGCTCTGGTGGCCCACCTGATCGGCATTCCCAAAAAAGCCCACGAACCCATGCTGCTTCCTTTTCCCCTGAACACCTGGAACACTGGAGTCACCCTGCTGCAAAAACGGCAGGACCTGTGGGTGCTGGAAAAACTGAACGACACCGGCCATCTGCTGGAACCGGTGTCGTTGTAACACAAGCAGGGTTACTGCTCTGGCAGGATTTCGACAACCAGAAGCTTGCCTTTTCCGGTCAGGTGCTCTGCGTATTCATACGGCTCTGCAAAACGCAATTGGAGGCTTCCCAGTTGGGCGGTGTGCCCGGCCTCCAGTTGCGCACCGTAATACACCACATACTTGAGAAGCGCACCCAGCACATCAAAAGCCTGCTGCCCCTCTCCAGGCTGCCCAAGCAAGGCAAAATTCGGTGAACCAAAACGCTCAAAGCCCCGACTGGCATACCAGATGCTGCCGTCTGGCTTGTGAAACTTCAGCAGGTTGGTCCAGAGCATCACTGGAAAATCCTCTTGCAAATCCTGGACTTTCAAGGTGCTGAACACCTCCTGCAACACATTCACAGGGGTGACATTGAAAGCGGTCTCATCTGCAACAGCCAGAAGACCCAGATTGCTGAACGCTGCTGCCAACTGGTAAAGGGCCAGCAGTTGCTCTCTGGCATCTTCACGGTTGCCTTCATAGGTGCAGACCAGATGGGCACGGTGGTGGTACAGACCATCCTTGACGCTCTGGGGCCAGTGGCTGAAGTGGATGGTGCGCTGCTGAAAATCACGGGGCAGGGGGGCAGGAATCCCAAAGGCACGGATCTGGTGCGGTCCAAACCGGTAAGTGCCCAGTTCGGTGCCATCCACCCGGTCAAGTTCCACATTCAGACCTGGCAAAAGGTGCCGAAGTTGCAACATCCCACGCATCAGGTCAGGAGGGGCATCAAAAAGCAGCACAATGCCCTCTCTGGTAAGAGGGGCAGGTACAGGTTCTGGCACAGCCACAGCGGCTGGTTTTTGAAAGAGTCGTTTGAAAAATCCCATTACACAAATTATACATTTCTGGTCTTCTCAACATCCGGATGCTTTCATGATGTAAAGGGGCAACGCAGCGTCGCTGTTCGGACGATGCAAGCAGAGAGAGCCATCAGCCGTCAGCAATCAGTGGTCAGCAAGAAGGAAAAGCTTCTTCTGACTTTTTGATCCTGCAAAACCCACACGAGCTTTACTGTTTTGGTCTTGCTGTTTTCAGTAGGAAAAGACTTTGGAAAGGTTTTTTGCTGAAAGCTGAGGGCTGACGGCTGAACGCTTTTTCAGTGGAGGGGCCAAACCTCAGACTTTGCGCTTCCCTGCCAAGCTGCAGGCATGGGAAAATGGCCCCATGTTTGACTCCCACATGCACACCCCCCTTTGCAAACATGCCTCTGGCAGCCCCATGGAATATGCGCAGGCCGCTCTGGACCGGGGCCTGACCGGGATTGTCTTCACCGACCACATCCCCATGCCCGAGTGGTATGACGCCCCATGGCGCATGCACCTCTCTGAACTGGACCGCTACATCGCGTGGGTTCAGGAGGCGCAGGAGGCATTCAAAGGCCAACTGGACATCCGTCTGGGTCTGGAAGGCGACTATCACCCCGGCACCGAACGGTTCGTGGAAAAAGTGCTGAACCGTCATCCCTGGGATTATGTGATCGGCAGCATCCACTACCTTGGTGCATGGGGCTTTGACAACCCAGAGTTTGCCTCCGAATACGAAGCGCGCGACCTGACCGAACTGTATCAGCAGTACTACCGTCTAACGACACAGGCCGCCCAGAGTGGCCTCTTTGACTCCATCGGCCATCTGGATTTGCCCAAAAAATTCGGACACCTGCAACCCGAGCTTTCTCTGGCCTTCGAAACACTGGACGCTGTCTCAAAAGCAGGCATGGCTCTGGATTACAACACCGCTGGATACCGCAAACCCGTTCAGGAAGCTTACCCCAGCCACAGCCTTGTTGCAGAAGCGGTCAAACGAGACATTCCCTTCGTGCTGGGCAGCGATGCCCACAAGCCTGAAGAAGTGGGGCACCGCTTTGAGGAGGCCAGAGCGGATCTGGAAAGGCTCGGGGCGAAAGTGGTGGTGTTTGAGGGGCGGAAGGCGTTTTAAAGATTTGTGTCTTGTAGGGACTTGACATGACTCACCCTGAAGCCGAGGGCCGAGGGCCGAGAGCCGAGAGCCGAGAGCCGAGAGCCGAGAGCCGAGAGCCGAGAGCCGAGAGCCGAGAGCCGAGAGCATCGTGCAACACATAGAAAAAATGTTCAAGGGGAGTTGTAGGGGCGCAGCGGACAAGGAGACCAGGACGCGGTCTCCTGTTTTGTACAAGAAGCGTGCTGCGCCCTCAAAGCTTTAGCCAAAGCTTTTCTTGCCCTCGGCTCTCGGCCCTCGGCTTTTCCTCTGCTCGCAGCCCTATGCCCTCTGCGGAGCGCAGCCCCTGCTTTTCCACCCCATCTCTCAATTCCCCCTCCTCCCCTCAACGTAAAATGACCCCATGAGCCTCAAGGACCTGATCAAAACCCTGAATTTGACGGCAGACCTGTTTGAACTGCTCGAAGAAAATGCTTTTCGCATCAACTCGTACCGTGCAGCGGCACGCAGTCTGGAAGGCATCGAAGAAAGCCTGGAAAGCCTGACTGAGAGGAAATTCAAAGGGGTGCCCAAAATCGGCAGCACCCTTGCCGTCCTGCTGGTGGAATACGCCCAGAGTGGGGTGTTTGGCCCTCTGGAGGAAGCGGCCAGTCAGGTGCCTGCTGGAGTGCTGACCCTGTTCAAAGTGCGGGGTCTGGGTCCGAAAAAGATCCGCCTGCTCTGGAACACCGGAATTGAATCTCTGGAAGACCTGCGCGAAGCCTGCGAGAATGGCGTGATCGCCACCCTGAAGGGGTTTGGAGCCAAAAGTCAGGCCAACATTCTGGAAAGCGTGGTGTTTGCCTTGCAGTCTCAGGAGCGTTTTCACCTGAGCACCGCCATGAGCATTGCAGATCTGCTTTTGCAGCATTTCAAAGACATGGCTCCCAGATTGGCAGGATCGGTGTCCAGAGGGCTGGAAACGGCAGCAGATGTGGAAATCACCATTTCTTGCAGCAAGGACAGCACCGAAGACACCCTCAAGAAGATTGCTGAAAATGTGCACCATGCCGAGGGCTATCCTGCATGGCAGGGAGAGATTCAAGGGGTGCGCATAGAGGTGGGCTACGCCGAACCCGAGGTGCGTGGTGCTCTGGACGCCACCTTCAGCGGTGCTTACTGGCGTGAAACATTGCAAGCCAGAGCCACCGAAAAAAGCATGGAGCTGTCTTCCGCAGGTCTGAAGCAAAACGGCTCTCCCCTCTTCACCCTTTCTGAAGAAGATGTGCTGGAGGCTCTGGACTTCCCGTACCTCCCCCCTGAGTACCGCGAACCCGAGCATGAAGGGCTTTCCCTGCCTGAGGCCAGTGAACTGGTCACGGTGCAGGACATCAAAGGCATGCTGCACGTCCACAGCCATTACAGCGACGGCATCCCCACCCTGAGGGACCTGATCCAGACCGTGACCGCCAATGGACACGAATACCTCGGGATGGGCGACCACTCGGTGAGTGCTTACTACGCCAGAGGCCTGTCCATCGAACGCCTGCAGGAACAGATGCAAGAAATTGATGCTCTTCGTTCTGAAGGCTTCAAAATCCTGAAAGGCTCAGAAGTGGACATCCTGCAAGATGGCACTCTGGATTACCCAGACGAGGTGCTGTCCCAACTGGATTACGTGGTGGCCAGCGTGCACAGCCACTTCACCCTGTCTGAAAAAGAACAAACCGAGCGCCTGATCAAAGCGGTCAGCCATCCCCTCATCACCATCCTTGGGCACCCGACAGGGCGTTTGTTGCTGCGTCGCCCGAGTTACGCCGTGGACCTTGATGCCGTGCTCGAAGCGGCAGCAGCCCACAACACGGTCATTGAAATCAATGCCAACGCCTACCGCCTGGACCTCGACTGGCGGGTGGCCCTGAAATGGCGTGACCGCCTGAAGTTCGCCATCAACACCGATGCCCACGTGCTCGGAGGCCTCAAGGACATCCGTTATGGGGTGGCGGTGGCACGCAAAGCGGGTCTGACCCCCCAGCACGTCATCAACACCCTGTCTTACGAAGAACTGCAAGAATTCGTGAAAAAACAACGCTCTGGACGCCAGAGCTGAACATGGTCTTGGATCAAACGGGTGGACCACCCTCCACCCGTTTGACAGAAAGCGGAACAGATGCTACTATTTTCCCTGCTAGGCCAACCCCGGCGCTGTAGCCAAGCGGTAAGGCAGAGGTCTGCAAAACCTCCATGCGGCGGTTCAAATCCGCCCAGCGCCTCCAGGAATAGACTCGTAGCTCAGGGGTAGAGCACTACCTTGACACGGTAGGGGTCAGCGGTTCAAATCCGCTCGAGTCTACCAAACCCAACCTCCAGACCAACTCTGGGGGTTTTTTCTTTTCTCCTCTACCCAAATTTGATCAAGCCCTACCTTCCGCACCAAATTGGGCTCAGCGGTTCAAATCCGCTCGAGTCTACCAAACCCAAACCTCCAGACCAAACTCTGGGGATTTTTTCTTTTCTCCTCTACCCAAATTTGATTAAACCCTACCTTCCGCACCCAATTGGGGTCAGCGGTTCAAATCCGCTCGAGTCTACCAAACCCAAACCTCCGGCCTAAACTCTGGGGGTTTTTTCTTTTCTCCTCTACCCAAACCTGCTGCCGGTTTAGCTTCATGATGCAGTGTTAACCTGATGCATGTCCTATTACTTTTACCAGGCCGCAGATGGAAGTTATTGCAACCTCGCCAGAGCCACCCGCATTTACTTCAAGATGCAGCAGGATGAAGTCGAGGATGACCAGTCAGACGATTATGTTTTGACATCAACCCCCAAAACAGGAAATGGGCTTTTTGCGCTCATTGACAACACAGAGTACATGCTGGCCGAAGGTCAGGACACAGAAACCTTGCAGATTCAACTGAGGTCCCTGATGAGCGATCTGGCCCGTGCACAATCCAGATGACTTTTCCAGCAACAAACCTTCTGAAAGCACCTCAATGGGTCTCCAGCAAAAGGATTCAGCATGTCTTGAAAATGTCTGGAATGGGACAGATCAAGCCTGTGTTTTCTGTTGTACTGGGCTCTGAAGGTCCTCTGGAGGCACCCGTGAACACCTCAAATCCCAAAGTTTTGGTCATTGAAGACGATGGCACCGTGCGCCGGATGCTGGTGCGTTTTTTGAAACTCAACGATTATGTGGTCAAAGATGCCACCGATTTTCAGGAGGCTGTGGAAACCATTGCAGAAGACCAGTGTTTTGATGTGATCCTGCTGGATGTGAATTTTCCAGGTGGAGGTGGCCTGGAATTGCTGCCTCACCTGAAAAGCCATTGTGCGGCTGCCAGTGTGATCGTGGTGTCGGCCACCGAAGACCTCGATGTGGTGCGCCGGTTGATGGAAGAAGGGGCTGCAGATTTCGTTCCCAAACCTTTTGATGTCACCCAACTGCTTGAGCACATTGAGCGACATCTGAAACCTGCAGAAACCACCCCTTAAATCCGGTTTCTGCGGTCTTCCTGAATCACACTGACGTTTTTCAGGGTGTCTTCGAGGGTATGGTCCACCATGCCGATTGCGGTCACGGCCGAACTGCGCACAAACAGCAATTCAATGCTCTCCTCTCCAATGCTGGCATTTTCCAGAGTGAACATCTGTTCTGCAAGCATTTCAGAGATGGATTTGTCCGATTCACCGATTGCGGTCATGCCGTTCAGTACCACCATCACTTTTGCCATGGTTCTAAATTAACACCTCTGCAAAAGGGATGCAAAAACCTCAGAGCCAATTCAGTTGGCCACAGTACCCTCAGAAGAGGACACCACACACGGATGTGTTGTCTTGATGCTTTTGCACTTGAACCTCATACCGAGGCCACACTCCTCTGGTTCTCCCACCTGTTTGCGGCACAGGTGGGATCTGTTTTGCCACCTTCAGGGCTTCAAAACCCACAACCTTGGTAGAAATTGTTACAGGAAAACAGCCAGACCCTTGCTTACACTGCCTTTAACCCCGAGCGCAGGCCCGTTGGTGGCTGGCTTTTCCCTCGGGGATTTTTTGCTCTATTGGAGGTTTGCATGAACATTCAAGATGCCAGGGTGCAGCTGGATCAGGTTTTCGAGCTGTTGCGTGACCCTGACTTTGACCTTTTCAAACATGGCCGTCTCAATGAGACTCTGGAGCAGTTGCAGCGCCTGACCCGTGATCCGGACAGCATTCAAGAATTCCGTCACCTGACATATGCCGAGATGAAAGGCCACCGTGCAGAGCTGCTGGAGAGGCTGCAACCGGTGCCTGAACTGCTGGACCAGAACCGTTTGCAAGATGCTGTGGGTGTGATTCGCTCTGGTCTGCGTGTGCTGGAAATTCCTTGACCCAAACGACATGTTTTCCTCTTGCCCCCATCAAACTCAGCACCGCTTCAGTTGCCTCAGTTAGGATGCTGGATACAAAATTGCAGGAGGTGCTGATGTTGTTGTCCATTGTCATTTCATTGTTGCTGGGTCTTCTGGCATACATTTTGATTTCAGCCCTTGACCGTGATTTCAAAAAACCCAGAGGCTCAAAAGATTCTCGAATGTGAATGATCTGCAAATGAATAAAAGCAAAACCCAGGTCTTTTCAAGCACCCATCTGTTTCAGACAGATGGGTTTTTTTAAGGTCCAAAGCAAGCTTTTTTTCAAGTCCACAGAAAACTCATTTTGCTCAAAAAAGGCTTCATGTTGAGGTTAAACAGTGAGAATTCGTCCGAAACACCACATGAAAATCTTTCATGATGAAACCATCCCTTTTTTCTTCTCCCATTGGAGGTGTCATGCGAAAATACATGCTCTGGTTGTGGCGTCATACCCGTCCTCACAACAAATGGCGAAAACATCGCTAGGGAGGTGATCCTGATCTCGCAGCCATGCGTCAAATGGCAACAACTGGGCATGCAACTGAAGCCATGCACCTGACATTGAATTCAAGCCTGTCCGTCACGTGTCTGGAGGTGTCCTTCAGACACTTTTTCTCTGGAAGACATCCTTTTAAACCTGGTACAAACACGGGCTCAATTTGATCTTTTGTTTAAAATTCACGCATTTGTAACCCCATCCAGCCCAGTTCGGCCCTCAAACCTTGGAAACTGAAGTGAAACTGAATATTGATGTGCTACCCTGAATCATGGACTATAAGCGTGCACTCCAGGAACTGGATGCCATCAGTCGGGAGGTCGATCAAGACACCCGCTATTTGCGCAGCCACCGTTCGTTCAAAGAGTTCTTCAACCCCAACATGGAAGCAGGGCTGGACACCGAATGCGGTTTCATCCAGTCTGCCCGAACCATGATTCTCAAAGCTTCCAGTGGCGAAAAAGTCGATGAGGATCAGGCCAGAAAACTGCTGGAACGGGCCGAAGCCCACAAAGAATACGTCAAACAGTGGATCCTCATGATCGAAACCATCTGTGGCAAACGCCAGCTCAACTGAATCAAACTGCAATGATGCCCCCGGAGATGTCCGGGGTATTTTTTTGGACCGGGTGTCGGATTGTTGCTGCATTTAGGCAACTTTACTCAGCTTCACTTCAGGAAGGTAACATCAAAGTAACTTTTTGTGTTGTGGGGGCTGTGTGTTCAAGCGACGTGTGCTTTCAGTGCAATGTGTGTTGTGGGGAATGGTCAGCCTTTTGACAGGCTGGGTGTTGATCCACCTTCTGACTTCGTGGGGGATCCCGGGACAACTCCTGTGGGCCCTGTTCGTGAATGCAGGATTGCTGCTGCTTGCCCGGCCTGCGGCCATGCCCACCGCCCAGAGGGACCTCTGTGAAGCTGCTGTGCAGGGCTGGGCCAGAGCCCTGCAGATGGGAAATCCTGCAGCCCTTGAACACAGCCAGCGCACCATGCTGCTTGCAGAATGGCTCGGGCGTGAACTGCACCTCAATGAAACCGACCTGCAATACTTGCGCTGGGGAGCCCTGCTGCACGACATTGGCAAACTCGCCATTCCACAGAACATCCTCTGCAAACCCATGCACCTTTCCGAAGAAGAATTCCAGGTGATGCAAAAACACACCGAGTATGGCTTGACCTGGATGGAAACATTGGAGTTTTTGGGACCTGCCCGAGAAGTGATCCATTGCCACCACGAAAAGTGGGATGGCAGCGGCTATCCCCTGAAACTCAAACACAAAGACATCCCTTACCTTGCCCGGGTGTTCACTCTGGTGGACGTTTACGATGCTTTGACCAGCCACCGTCCTTACCGGGCCGCTTTGCCCCACGATGAAGCCCTCCGCATCATTCAGGAAAGGGTGGGCAGCCACTTTGATCCAGAGATTGCAGGTGTCTTTCTGAGCAAAATAAATGAGCAGAATAAAATTGCACGGGCCTGCGATCCAGGCCCGTGCTGATGTGCTCCAATAAGAGACATGCGCAAAGAGGTATCTGAAGTGTAGCACTGGACAACTGACACGAACCTTAAACCGTTTGATTTAAAACTTTTCACATTCACCAACAACACAAGAGCTTGTTATCAAGGTTACATTTTTGTACATTGGAGCCATGATCAATCGTTCCATTCAACCTTCCAAATTGAGCTGGGTCACTGTCAACCTGTACATTTATCTGGCCATCAGCATCCTGATGGTTTTCCTTTCACTGGCAGGCGGAGCTTTTTTTGGTGCTCTGGTCAATTCTGCTGCAGAAACCACAGACGACAACATTGTGGGCACCATTCTGGCCTTTGTGTTTGGCATCGGTGGCGTGATCTTCTTCGGAATCGCTGCTGTGCTTCACGGCATTGCAGCCCGTGGAATGGCACAGGGCAAACGCTGGGGATGGATCCTCAGCATGGTCCTGATGGTGCTGAATGTGATCAGTTACATCGGTACCCTTCTGCTGGCCATTCCTGCGGTGCTGGGTCTGGTGGGCTTGCTGGACCGGGATGTGCAGGACTACGCCAAAAACTGAACCCTTTCCCACAACAAAATCAAACTGCAAAATCAACTGCAAAATCAAAACTCCCGAAATGATTCGGGAGTTTTTCATTCAGCCGGGAACCGCACAAGCACGGTAATGCCCGAGGGTCATGCTGGCCTGTCCACGCCCCTGTGTCAGGGACCTCAAACGGGTGGTGTACTGGAACAGTTCAGACAGGGGCACCAGAGCTTCAATGCGTTGCAGGTTGCCTGCAGAAGAAAGACCCTGCACCACTCCCCTTCTGGCCTGCACATCTGAAAGCACATCGCCTGTGAACCCCACAGGAACCGCAATTTCCAGACGCATGATCGGTTCCATGACCACGGTTTGGGCTTTCTGCATGGCCTCTTTGAGGGCATCGTGACCTGCAGTGGTGAAACTGGCTTCATTGGAATCGGTGCTGTGGATCTTGCCATCCAGCACGGTGATTTTGAGGTCGGTCACAGGGAAGCCTTGCAATCCTGCTCCCAGAGCCTGTCTTGCCCCTTTCTCGATGGCTGGAATGAACATTCTGGGAATGCTGCCTCCCACCGTCTGGTTTTCGAACACCACACCCGATCCCTCTGGCAGAGGTTGCAGGTGGAGCACCACATGGGCGTACTGCCCTTTTCCTCCTGTTTGCTTCTTGTGGGTGTAAGCCAGTTCAATGGCCTGCTGGAAGGTTTCACGGTAAGCCACTTGCGGGGCAGTGGTGCGAATCTCAAGCCCGGTTTCACGGATCAAACGTTCCAGAGTCACCTCAAGGTGCAATTCGCCCATGCCAGAGAGGGTCAACCTTCCCGTGTTCTGGTCGGTTCCCACATGCAAGGTGGGGTCTTCCTGTGTGATCCTGAGGAGGGCTGCAGAGAGCCTGTCTTGCTCTTGAGGATGGGCGGTTTCCAGAGCAACTGTGATCACCGGATCAGGAACGTGCAGGGTTTCCAGCAGGTGAGGGGTGGTTTCATCGGTCAGGGTTTGTCCGGTCAGGGTGTACCTGAGACCCCGGATGGCCCCAATCTCTCCGGCTTGCAATGCTTGCACCTCGATTTCCTGATGGGCTTGCAGTTTCACCAGACGGTTGATGCGCTCGCGGGTTTCGGTGCTGGCATTCCAGACGTGTTCTCCTGCTTTGAGGGTTCCTGAATAGACCCGCACAAAAGTCAGTTTCCCGAACCTGTCGGTCACCACTTTGAAGGCCAGAGCACTCAGGGCGTCCAGAGGCACATTTTCAGGCAGCACACGGTCCTCTGGGGCAGGCAAGAAGTCCACAATGGCATCCAGCAACATGGGCATGCCTTTGCCTTTCAGGGCACTTCCACACAGCACAGGAAAAGCCTTTTGTTGCAAAGTCACTTCGCGGATGGCCTGTCTCATCACATCGGTCTGCACGTCCAGACCCAGCAAATATGCCTCCATGATGCCTTCGTGCACTTCTGCAAGGGCTTCGATCAGGCTCTGGCGGGCATCTTGCGCCCATTCAGGCAACTGGGCTGGCAAAACCTGCAATCCATCAAAATGGCATGCCTGTTGTTCCAGCACATCCACCACACCCACAAAATCCGTTCCATCAAAGAGGGGTTGCTGAACAGGCAACGGCAGAACCCCGAGCTTCTCTTGCATGTCTTGCAGCACCCTCTGGAAGTCTGCACCCACCTTGTCCATTTTGTTGATGAACACGATGCGGGCCACACCATAACGCTCAGCCTGACGCCAGATGGTTTCCGATTGCGGCTCCACACCCTGAGAGGCATCAAGCACCGCAACAGCACCGTCCAGCACACGCATGGAGCGCTCCACCTCGATGGTGAAATCCACGTGACCGGGCGTGTCGATGATGTTCAGCTTGAAGGTCTCTCCTGAGCGTTCCCATGAAGTCTCAATGGCCGCAGCAGCAATGGTGATGCCTCTGGCTTTTTCTTCAGGCAAATGGTCTGTGGTGGTGTTCCCATCATCGACATTGCCCAAGCGGTGGGTCATGCCAGTGAGGAACAGAATGCGTTCGGTGGTGGTGGTTTTGCCTGCATCGATGTGCGCAGCAATGCCAATGTTGCGAAGTTTGCGGATGTTTTCTTGATGAAGGGTCATGAGACTTTCCTTTCTCGGGCTTGCACAGCACAAGAAACCTCAAGTCCTTCTTTTGGTGATCCATCAACATCATTCAACGGTCCATGATTTCAACATCGGCATTTTATTTTCAAAATGCCATGTTTGATGTTTTCCTGCACCGAATTGAAAGTGATGGCTCAAAAAAAGAGGACTGCTCTGGTTGTGTGCCTCCAGGAGCAGTCCTCTTGAAATTCAGAGGGGGTTAAAGCCTGAAACGATGCCAAAAGCATTTTCCAGAGCTTTTTTGCTCCTGGAGGCGGTATATTGAGGTTTCGTCCACCATGCTTTTGCACCTTTCCAGCTTTTTCAGCTGAGATTGAACAGCTTCGCTGTCCTGAACCAAATTAGCAGATGATTTTGGGAAATGCAATGGTTGTTTGCTCGGGGTTAAATGCAAAAGAAAAACCCACCCCGAAGGGTGGGTTTCAAGCATCAACAGGAATTACTTCTTGATGAGCTGGTTGACGATGTTGGTGGGGGTGGTGGCGTAGTGATCGAAGAACATGCTGTAAGAAGCACGTCCCTGGGTCATGGAACGCATGTCGGTGGCGTAACCGAACATTTCAGAGAGGGGCACGAAGGCCTTCACGATTTGTGCGTTGCCACGGGCTTCCATGCCCTGGATCTGGCCACGGCGGCTGTTCAGGTCGCCGATGATGTCACCCATGTACTCGTCAGGCACGGTCACTTCTACGCGCATGACGGGCTCCAGAATGGCAGGTGCACCTTTCTGGACGGCCTCTTTGAGGGCCATGGATCCTGCAATCTTAAAGGCCATTTCGCTGGAGTCCACTTCGTGGTAGCTTCCGTCGTAGATGGTCACTTTCATGTCCACCACGGGCATGCCAAGGAGGGGACCGGACTGCATGGCTTCTTCGATGCCCTTCTGGGCTGGGCCGATGTACTCTTTGGGCACGGTTCCGCCCACCACACCGTTTTCGAACTGGAAGCCAGTGCCGGGGGGGAGGGGCTCGGCCTTGATCTTGACGTGACCGTACTGACCACGACCACCGGACTGACGCACGAATTTGCCTTCGACGTCAACGGGTTTGGTGATGGTTTCACGGTAAGCCACTTGAGGAGCACCCACGTTGGCGTCCACTTTGTGTTCACGCTTCAGACGGTCCACCAGAATCTCGAGGTGAAGCTCACCCATTCCGGCGATGGTGGTCTGACCGCTCTCGGGGTCGGTGGCCACGCGGAAGGTGGGGTCTTCTTCGGCGAGTTTGGAGAGACCAATGCCCATGCGCTCCTGGTCGGCCTTGGTTTTGGGCTCGATGGCCAGGGTGATCACGGGATCTGGAATTTCGATGCTTTCCAGAGCCACGAAATCGTCGTCTTCACCGATCAGGGTGTTGCCGGTTCCGGCGTCTTTCAGACCGATGACGGCTCCGAGTTCTCCAGCTTTGAGCTCTTGAACTTCTTCACGCTGGTTGGCGTGCATCTTCAGCAGACGACCGACACGCTCGCGCTTGCCTTTGGTGGTGTTCTGCACGTAAGAACCGGACTTCATGGTGCCCGAGTAGATGCGCACGAAGGTCAGACGGCCCACGTAGGGGTCGGACATGATTTTGAACGCCAGAGCAGCCAGTTCGCCCTTGTCGTCGGCGGGGAACGCTTTGGTTCCGCCGTCGTCGGTGGTGCCTTTGATGGCAGGCACTTCGAGGGGGCTGGGCAGATAATCGATCACGGCGTCCAGCAGAAGTTGCACACCTTTGTTTTTCAGGGCGCTTCCGCAGAGCACAGGGAAGATTTTCTGGGCGATGGTGCCTCTGCGCAGGGCAGCGACCAGTTCCTCGACGGTGGGTTCTTCCCCTTCGAGGTACTTGTTCATCACGTCTTCGTCGACTTCGGCGGCAGCTTCGATCAGCTGGGCGCGCATCTCTTCCACTTTGCCAAGGAACTGCTCAGGAATGTCATGCTCCTGAATGTCGGTTCCGAGGTCGTTGGTGTAGGTGTAAGCACGCTGGCGAACCAGATCAATGATGCCTTTGAAGTCGCTCTCTTCACCCATGGGGTACTGAACGGGTGCAGGAATGGCTCCAAGACGCTCTCTGATGTCTTTGATCACCAGTTCAAAGCTGGCTCCGGTCTTGTCCATCTTGTTGGCGAACGCGATGCGGGGAACCCCGTAACGGTCGGCCTGACGCCAGACGGTTTCAGACTGGGGCTCCACGCCTTGGCTGGAGTCGAACACGGCAACTGCACCGTCCAGCACGCGCATGGAACGCTCCACTTCGATGGTGAAGTCCACGTGGCCGGGGGTGTCAATGATGTTGACGGTGTAGTCCTTGCCGAAACGCTCCCAGTGGGCAGTGGTGGCAGCAGCGGTGATGGTGATGCCACGCTCGCGCTCTTGGGCCATCCAGTCCATGGTTGCAGCACCGTCGTGCACTTCACCGATGTTGTGGGTGCGGCCGGTGTAGTACAGGATGCGCTCGGTGGTGGTGGTTTTACCAGCGTCGATGTGCGCGGCAATTCCGATGTTGCGGAAATCGTTCAGGTATTCGTTAGCCATGGATTACCACCTGTAGTGGGCGTAAGCGCGGTTGGCTTCGGCCATGCGCTCCACGTCGTCTTTCTTCTTGATGGCGCCACCACGGCCCTGTGCAGCGTCCAGGATTTCTCCGGCAACGCGCTCAATGGCGGTGCGCTCAGGACGGCTGTCGCTGGCGAGGATCATCCAGCGGATGGCCAGGCTCTGGGCGCGACGGGCGCTCACTTCGACGGGCACCTGGTAGGTGGATCCGCCGACGCGGCGGGAGCGGACTTCCACGCGGGGCTTGACATTGTCATAAGCCTGCATGAAAACCTTCAGGGGCTCTTGGCCGGTGCGCTCTTGGATCAGACGGCAGGCTCCGTAGAAAATACGGCTTGCCAGGTTCTTTTTGCCATCACGCATGAGTTTGTTGATCATGGAGCTCACCAGAGTGCTCTGGTACACCAGATCGGGTTGTACTTCGCGTACTTCTGCTCTACGACGTCTTGCCATGTCCTAAACCCCTTACTTCTTCTTCCCAGCGGCGGCGGCTTGGCCGGGCTTGGGACGCTTCGCGCCGTATTTGGAACGGCTCTGCTTACGGTCTTTCACACCTGCGGTGTCCAAGGAACCACGGACGATGTGGTAACGCACACCTGGCAAGTCTTTTACACGTCCGCCGCGGATCAGAACCACGGAGTGCTCTTGCAGGTTGTGGCCTTCACCGGGGATGTAAGCAGTGACTTCGAAGCCGCTGGTCAGACGCACACGGGCAATCTTACGCAGAGCGGAGTTGGGCTTTTTGGGGGTGGTGGTTTTCACAACGGTGCACACACCACGGCGGAAGGGGCTGCTTTTCAGCGCAGGCACTTTGCTTTTCTTCTTCAGAACAGCGCGACCTTTGCGGAGAAGTTGGTTAACGGTTGGCAGTGTAATCACTCCCTTTGAGTGGGATTTTTGTGGCCCACTAAAGAATTTCAGCTTTGTTTCTAACTCCCACTCGGGAATTGCAACTTTGCTAGTGTACCCCATAGATGCAGATGATGCAAGGGGATGGGGGTGCTCTTTGCCCTACAGAACACCAAAAAGTTAAATGTGCTTAGCCGTCTTGACATTTTTATATTGAATATGCTTCACATGCTTGACAACCCAAAAAAAGGAGCACCTGGTCAAAAGGGCGCTCCACAAACACTTCACTCTGTGACCACCTTCAGCGGGTGAGCCACACCCTCAACCATTTGTTGATGTTGGGCATCACCACATAGGTCATCAGGACCACCACAATCACCGAACTGAAAAACTGTCTCACCAGAAAAGGCATTCCAGAGAACCAATGGGGTGAGATGTACGACATGGCCAGACTGAGGGGAAACAGACCCAGCATGACTGCCACCACCTGTTTGTGTTGGGGTGGAGTTTTGAGGATGGGCGCGGTTGCCGGGGTGAACCAGTACTCCAAACCCGGAATGATGTTGACCCTGGGCTCGCCTTGCAACAAAGGCTCTGAACGGTCCAACCACTCCTGGCGTTCAGGGGACTCCTGCCAGTTCTTGAAGTTGTCGTACGAGTCAAAGCGCACGATCATGGTGTACTCGGGGGCAGATCCATCCACAGGGCGAATCACATTCAACCCGAGGTGTCCTGGATACTTCTGGGCGATCTTGCCAAAAGCATTGACCCACGCTTCAAAGTCTGGAATGCGGTCTGGTTTGACAAGTCTGGATACGGAAAAGGTCACTGCGCCCTCTTGCATGCAGACATTGTAGTGCACGTGCTCGCATGCAAAAGTGCGGATGTCCTGAAGAACCAGAGGTCAAGAGGTCTGCACAGCAGTGTTTTCTGAATCAGCAGCTTTTTTGGCGGGCTTGGGAGGGGTCCAGCCTTCCAGCAGGAATTTCTGCATTTCACGGATGGCCTGCACCACCACTTCAGGCTGGTCCATGATCACCTGATGCCCACTCTTTTTCGCCACCATCATGCGAGAATTGCTGGACAGTTTCATGAGTCTTTCCTGGGCCTCAATCATCATTTTTTCGGTTTCTTTGAGCATCTCGGGGGCGGTGTCCGAAACCTCTTTTCCATGACGGATCACGATCAAAGGTTTTTCCCCGAGGCTGCTCTCCTGTTCTGCCGCCTCCACGCAATCTGCAACGATGGAAAGCTCGGTCAGGTAGGTGCGGGCCGATTTGCGCAGAAAGAACATGTTGAAAAGGGCCAGTTTGGTGCGCCATGGAATGTCCTTGAGGGGTTTGAGCATCATGGGGTGCAGTAAATTGAGCTGGGCAATCCAGAGCGGGAAGCCCATTTTCAACAGGGTGTTGCGGACTCTGGCTTTGCGGTTGTGTTTCTCGAAGCCTTTTTTGCCCTTCCAGAGGGTGGCAGAATCCACCAGAATCACTCCGGCCACTTCATCGGGGTACTTCTGGGTGAACAGGCGGTTGACCACCCCTCCAAACGAGTGACCCACCAGAATGTAAGGTGGCTGGATGTTGGCTTCTTTTAATAAAGTGTGCAGTTCTTCCACGAGGCACTCGATGGAGCAAACCTCGGTGCGGTTGTCGCTCCAGCCGTATCCTGCACGGTCATAACTGACCACAGGGGCAAATTTGGCCACAATCGGAGCCACTGCGGTCCAGTAAGGGGTGCTGCCGCCCATTCCGGCTTCCAGAATCACGGTGGGGGTCTCGGTGCTCTGGACTGGTCCGGTCATGTGGTAGTGGATCTTGTACCCACCCACATCCACACGCTTGCCGGGCATGAACCATTTGCGGGCCAGAGGTGTGTTGTGAAAAAGCTGGTAAAGGTGGTTGATGCCCATCAGGTACAGCAATGATTTCAGTGATTTCGGGAGTCGTGGGATCCGCATATGGGCATGATAAGGCGTTTGGTAGGGGGAAAACAGTGGGTTAATCTTCAGGTTTGATTGAACGTAGGGTTTTGCCGAGAGCCGAGAGCGAGAGCATCATGCACTTCGTGATTGGACAGATCAAGAGGATGGGTCCTGCTCAAAGCTTTTGCCAGAGCTTTTAGAGCCCTCGGCCCTTGGCTCTCAGCCCTCGGCCTCTAAAGTGTTTCATATACACAAATACGAAATTCGCACATTGCTTTTTGACCCTCAGGGTTTATCATCAATGTCATGAAAATGGGTTTGATTGGTTTGGGGAAAATGGGCGGAAACATGGCCACCCGCCTCATTCGTGCTGGACACGAAATTGTAGGATTTGACTTGAGCGAAGAAAACCGTCAGAAAGCTGCAGAACAGGGCGCAGAGGTGGTCACCTCTCTGGACGACCTGATTGCAGCCCTCCCAGAGCGCAAAGTGGTCTGGGTGATGGTGCCCCACGGCAAACCCACCGAAAGCACACTGGCGGGCTTGCTGGACAGGCTTTCTGAAAATGACATTGTGATTGATGGGGGCAACTCCAACTACCAGGACAGCATCAAACGCGGCGAAACCTTCAGGGAGAAAGGGCTGTTCTTTCTGGATGCCGGAACCTCTGGAGGGATCTGGGGTCTGGAAGAAGGGTACTGCCTGATGATCGGCGGAGACACCGAACCCGTGGTGCATGTCAGCCCGATTTTTGCCGCTCTGGCACCCAATCCCAAAGGTTGGCTACACGTCGGACCGACAGGCTCGGGGCATTTTGTCAAAATGGTCCACAACGGCATTGAGTACGGCATGATGCAAGCCTACGCCGAAGGTCTCGAACTGATGCGCGCCAAAGAAGAATTCGGGCTGAACATCGCCAACATCACAGAACTGTGGAGGCATGGCAGCGTGGTGAGAAGCTGGCTTCTGGACCTCACCGCCGAATACCTCAAGAACGACCCCGAGCTGAAAGACCTCTCTGATTATGTTTCCGACTCGGGAGAGGGCCGCTGGACGGTGATCGATTCCATTCAGGAAGGTGTTCCGGCACCAGTGATCACCCTCAGCGTGCAGATGCGCCTGCGCAGCCAGCAAGACCAGTCTTACGCTGGAAAAGTGCTGTCTGCAATGCGCAATGCCTTTGGCGGGCACGCAGTGAAAAAGGTGAGTGATGAGTAATCCATTTCGTGAAGGCATGCGCAGACGCAGAACCCCCGACGCCTGCGTGCTGGTGATTTTCGGTGTGGGCGATTTGACCCAGCGCAAACTGCTTCCTGCCCTGTACCGTCTGGCCATGGAAGGCGAACTGAACCCCAACTTCT
Organism: Deinococcus misasensis DSM 22328; assembly: GCF_000745915.1. NCBI lineage: Bacteria > Thermotogati > Deinococcota > Deinococci > Deinococcales > Deinococcaceae > Deinococcus > Deinococcus misasensis. The sequence continues at coordinate 16,846 of NZ_JQKG01000017.1, read as the reverse complement.
CCATTGTGGGCGTGGGTCGCCGCGACTGGTCCGATGAGGGCTTCCGTGAATTCGCCGAAGACAGCGTGAAAACCAGCAAAGAAACCGGCGAGTTTGACCAGCAAACCTGGGACGGCTTTGAAGAAGGCCTGTTCTTTGTGGGTGGCCCTTTCGACCAGAGTGAAACCTTCAGAAAGCTGAAGGAAAAGCTGGACGAGGTGGCCCGCCAACGGGACACCGGTGGCAACGTGGTGTTTTACCTTGCCACCCCTCCCAGTGTGTTTGCCCCCATCGCTGAACTGCTGGGAGAGCAGGGTCTGCAAGAAGAAGGAAGCAGCTTCTGGCGCCGTCTGGTGATCGAAAAGCCTTTCGGTGTGGACCTCGAAAGCGCCCGTGCCCTGAACGCCCACATCCACAAGACCTGGGAAGAGCACCAGATTTACCGCATCGACCACTACCTCGGCAAAGAGACCGTGCAGAACCTGATGGCCATGCGTTTTGGCAACGTGATCTTCGAGCCCCTCTGGAACCGCCAGTACATCGAGCACATCCAGATCACCGCTTCTGAGGACCTCGGGATGGAAGGGCGCGGGGCTTACTACGAAGAAGCCGGAATCATGCGCGACATGCTGCAAAACCACCTGATGCAGATGTTCTCTCTGGTGGCGATGGAACCCCCCGCCAACTTTGATGCCAACGCCATCCGTGACGAAAAAGTGAAGGTGCTGAAAAGCATCACCCCCATTCCCAAAGAGCGCGTGGCCGAATTTGCCGTGCGTGGCCAGTACGGCAAAGGCACCCTGTACGGCGAAAATGTCGCAGGTTACCGCGAAGAAAAAGGGGTCCATCCAGAGTCCGTCACGCCCACCTACGTGGCCCTGAAGCTGGAAGTGAACAACTGGCGCTGGCAGGGAGTTCCTTTCTTCCTGCGCACCGCCAAACGCCTGCCCAAGAAAGTCACCGAGATTGCTGTGGTGTTCAAAAATCCCCCCTCAGACATCTTCCCCAACAAGGCAGAGCGCAATGTGCTGGCGATCCGCATCCAGCCCGATGAAGGCATGAGCCTGAAATTCAACTCCAAAGTGCCCGGTCAGGACAACTACCTGCGCGAAGTGGTGATGGATTTCAAATACGACGCCTTCGGACAGCTGACCACCACCCCTTATGGCCGCCTCCTGCTGGACAGCATGCTTGGCGATGCCACCCTGTTCCCCCGCGAAGACGAAGTGGAGTTGGCCTGGCAACTGGTGGACGGCATTCTGGAAGCCTGGAAAGCCCCTGCCCCAGAGTTCCCCAACTACAAAGCCGGAACCTGGGGACCAGACGCTGCCGACCAACTGATTGGTCCCAACCGCCGCTGGCGGAGACTGTGAGGTAACCCATGTACGGTCCTGTAACCACCGATGTCAGACAGGCACCGAAAGCGCTGGAGAAACTCTGGGCGCAAACCAATCAGGAATTCCGCACCCACACCGGAAACATCGTGGTCATCACCGAACTGGACTTGCAGGACAATGTGCTGACCGCCCTTTCTGAACTGAACGCCCGGCATGCCAAACGGCAGATCGTGGGCATCATTGACCCCAATCAGGAAGGGGTGCGCGTCGAGGTCAGCCTGTTTGACCAGATGGGCCGCTACATCGAACGTCTGGTGATGTACGGCCACGAGGAGCACCTGACCGGGGCCATCCTGCCCCTTTTGCAACCCGGCGTGCAAACCTACGTCTGGTGGGGCACCTACCGCAACCCCAACGCCGAACTGTTGAACGAACTGGCAGAACTGGCCGATCTGGTGATTGCAGACACCGTGACCCTCAACCTGTCTCAGGATGCCCGTTACGACCTGACCGACCTGAACTGGGCCAGAACCCTCAGTTGGCGTGAAATCACCGCCCAGCTTTTCGAAGCTCCAGAGGCCGCCGCCCTGCTGAACAAAATCGAAAAACTGGACGTGTACTACGCCGAAGGTCGCCGCAGAGATGTGATTGCCCGCCTTTATCTCGGGTGGTTTGCCTCCAGGCTGGGCTGGCAGGACCTTTCTAAGATCACCCTGCATCCAGAGCCTGCCGATGGACGGGGCAACGGGGAAATTCTGGGCTTTGACATCAAAGCAGACAGTGCCACCCTGAGCGCCCGGGCCCTGAACACCGACTGCGTGGATGTGAACATCAGCCTGTCTTCCGGCACCCACCACAACACCCTGCACCAGCCCACCCGTTCCATTGCTGCCCTGCTGGGTTACGTGCTGGACGGTCAGGAAGATCCCAGTGTGTTTGAGGAGTCCTTGAGGAACGCCAAGGCTTACTGAACCTCCCCCATCCCCTCCTCACTGTCGCTTTCCTCCCCCATTGGGGAATTTTACCCCTCCTCGCTGTCGCTTTCCTCCCCCAATGGGGGAGGATTTTCAAGGAGCAAGCATGCAATACCGTGTTTCCAGCACCCCACAAGAACTCGGGCAAGACGCTGCCCGGACTTTTGTTGAACTGTACCAGCAAGCCGTTTCCGAAAGGGGCGTGTTCACCGTGGCCCTCTCTGGAGGGAGCACACCGGTGCACCTTTATAAAGCCCTGTCCCAGACCCGTCTGGACTGGTCCAGAGTGCGTTTCTACTTCAGCGATGAACGCACCGTGCCAGCAGACCACAAAGACAGCAACCACAAAACCGCCAAGGACCACTTCTTTGATGTGGTGGGCATTGCTCCAGAGCACGTCTTTCGCATGGAAGGCGAACTGGATCCTCAGGAAGCTGCCAGCCGTTATGCAGCTGTGCTGCCTGAGCGTCTGGACCTCTGCTACCTCGGAATGGGCGACGATGGCCACACCGCCAGCCTGTTCCCAGACACCGAAGCCCTGCACAGCTCTGGTCGGGTGGTGGCCAATTTCGTGCCCAAACTGAACACCTGGCGCATCACCTTCACGTTTGAAGAAATCAACCGTTCCAGGAACATCCACATTCTTGCCACCGGAAGCAACAAAAAAGAAGTGCTGCTGGAAGTCAAAAACCACAGCGGCAAGCACCCCATCGAACAGGTGGAAAATCCGGTGTGGTATGTGGATGGGGCGATTGCTGAATTGCTTTGAAGGTTAGGGCTGCGCCCTGCCGAGGGTCGAGAGCATAGAGCCGAGAGCATCGTGTGATACGTATAAAAAATGGTCGAGGGGATCTGTAGGGGCGCAGTGCTGCGCCCTTCATCGCTTCAGCCAAAGCTTTTTTGCCTTCTGCTTTCTGCCAAGGGCGAGGCATGCCTCGCCCCTACATTGGCCCTGTGCCCTCGGCCTTCTTACCAAAACCCCCTCCCCTTCCCTTACACTCAGCGCAGGACCATGAACCTGAAAACCCTGCCTTTGTTTCTGTTGCTGACCCTCATGACTGCACACGCCAAAACCACCTTAAACACCTTCACCCCCCAGAGCTTCCAGAGCAGCACCCTGAAGCAAGTTCAGGCCAGCCCTGTCTTGAAACTCTCTGGAAAAGCCATGAACGGGACTCTGGAGTCTGCCGAGATCACCGTGCCAGAGTTTGACACCCTGATCCTCTCGTGGAATGGTCGGGCACCTGTGGGCAGCCAGATCACGCTGGAAGCAAGGGTTTTCACGCAGGGACACTGGAGCAGGTATTACACCCTTGGCATCTGGTCTGAAGATGACCGGGTGAGGAAAAGTGTGAATGGGCAGAAGGATGCAGATGCCCGGGTCCTGACCGACACCCTCAAGCTTTCAGCAAAAGGCAGCAAGTACCAGTACCGGGTGACCCTGCAGTCGAGTGCCTCCAACCTGACCCCAGAGCTGCGGAACGTCACGGTGATGACCTCCTCTGCTTCCAAGATGCCTGCTTACACCCCCAACAAAACGGTATGGGGCAAAGTGCTGGATGTGCCTGTGCGCTCCCAGATGATTTATCCCAACGGTGGAGAAGCGTGGTGCAGTCCCACCAGCACCAGCATGGTCATGAAGTATTACGGTCTGGACCTGACGGTGCCCGAGGCTGCCCGCAAAACCTTTGATCCTGTTTATGACGGCAGTGGAAACTGGGTGTTCAACACCGCTCTGGCTGGGCAGTATGGCCTCAATGCTTATGTGACCCGTCTGGAACACCTCGGAGAGGCAGAGAATTGGATTGCTCAGGGGGTTCCAGTGATCATCAGTGTGGGATGGAAGAAAGGCGAGTTGCCCAATGCACCTTTGCCCCAATCTGCAGGTCACCTGATGGTGGTGGTGGGTTTTGACAAAAGCGGCAATGTGGTGGTCAACGACCCAGCAGGAAAAGACAACACACAGGTTCGGCGCACTTACCAGAGAGCCACTCTAGAAAAGCTGTGGGTGGAGCACTCTGGAGGAACGGCTTACATCATTCAGAAGCCCTAAACTTACTGCACCTGAAATTCCGCCACCAGAGGCAGATGGTCCGAAATCTTCAGGGTGTCTTCGTTCCTGATGCGGTGGTCCAGCACCTTCAATCCTTTGCCGTAAAAGAAATAATCGATGGTGCGGTCCGGGCCTTTCGCCAGAGGATCGTTGGGATAATGGGTAAACCACTGCTCTGGACGGGCTGCCGCTTCTTGCAAAGAAGGCATGCTGCTGTAGATTTCCAGAATCTGCTTCAGCTCGGTTTGTGGGTTGTAATAGGCCTGATGCTCTGGAGGCAGTCGGTCACGGGATGCCTGATCGGGAAGCAAATTGAAGTCTCCACCAATCAAAACACGGTCGCCAGCACCCTGAAGCACCGCTCTGGTTTTCAGGACCTGTTTCTCCATGGCATCGGTGCCCTGTGCAAAAGCGTCCAAATGGGTGTTCATGATGTGGATGGGTTCGCCCCCTTCCACAGGAAGCACCACTTCCAGAATGGCCCGTCTGAAATTGAACGCCTGTGTGACCGGATCGGCGGGAATCAGGGGCAACTGGTGACGGACAGCCTCCGACATCTGGTGTCTGGAGAAGGTCACCACTTTCATGCCCACGGCACCCATGATTTTGGGATGGGGCACAAAAGCGGCTTTCCAGTAGTAACTGCTGGCAACACACGGATAATTCAGACGCTCTGCAAGGAGTTGCTGTTGGTCCTGAAAATCGGTGCGCTTGGCCCCCACATCCACTTCTTGCAGCAGCACCACATCGGGATTTTCGGCTTTGATGACCCGCACCACTTCGTCGAGGGTCTGGGCGATGGCTTCTTTTGAAGGGCGGACATCCGGGCCACTGCCGTCCAGCAGGTCATAAAAGAACACATAACCTTTGCCTGCCAGATACTGGATGTTCCAGTTCAGCACCTTGAATTTCTGTCCAGCCTTGAGGGGTTTGGCCTCGGGAGAGCAGGAAACGGTTTCCTCTTGCCGTTCTTTCGGATGGTAAGTCAGGGCGTACACCACTCCAGCCAGAGCAGCAATCACCACGCCCAGTCCCAGCAGGACACGCAGCACCAGTTTTGACATTTGGATGAATTATACCCGGTTCAATTCAAAACAGAAAGCAGGACCAGAGCGGAAAAGCCTGCCTTCCTCTGGTCCTTGATGGAATGGCGTGTTTTCCTGCGTTGACCTGCGTTGATCAGTGAAAAGAGAGGATTCGTCTGAACCCTCCCTTTTCAAAAAGCCATTTCCAGAGACAACTTCTTCAAGGCGTTATTGCACTTTGCGGAAAATGCCCTGGGTCATGCGGTCTTCAGAGGTCCATTTCAGGTACTCCGTCCAGCCTTGCTGCTTTTGCCATGGGGTCAACAGCTTCGTAGGGATGGAGTTGGGACGGTATTTGTATTGAATCCAGACCTTTTCTTGCGCAGGGTCCAGTTTCAACAGGCCGTTTTCTATCTTGAGGATGTTGTACACAAAGAAACTGTGGTTCTTGCCATCGATGCTCTTTGTGTTCACAAAGGCCGTGTGCAGGATCTGATTCTGCCCATTTCTGCGAATCAAGGCAGATGGGTTGAAGCTCAAAGAATCGATGGCTGAAAGCTGGTAAGTCTCTCCATCTGAGATGGCAAAAACCACCACCGAGCGTTCCGATCCCAGACCATTGCCGCCCCACAGCAGGGTCACGATCACATCGGTGCGGTTGTCACCATTCAGGTCGGTTTGATAAGCCTCACCCAGAAAGTGAGGGATCAGGTCCATCTGTACTGAAAGCTGAATGCCTCTGGGCAGGTCCAGCAGCACCTCTGGGGAAAGGTCAAAGTCCTCTGGATTTTGCAGGTTCTGGGTCACTTTGACCCTGGAGCAAGAAAGGACCGTTTGGAGTTCGGTGGGTTGGCTTCTCTGGCAGGTTTCCACTGGAATTCGGCTGGCCTTGGGAAAAGGATGGTAATTCTCCAGCAGGGATTGGGCATGTGCAGCGCCCAGCAAAGTGACAACAAGAAGGGTCAGATGTTTACGCATGGGTTTCTTTCAACTCCTGCCTGACCTGCATGAGCAGGATCCCGAGGCGGTTTTTTCCAGAGCCGTCTCCCCCATCGGCCCAGTAAAAGTCGTTGGCGGTGTGTTCAATGAGTTCGGCGTCTCCAGTGGCAAGCAAGGCAGCTTTCAGGTCGTCATGCTGGGTGAACTTGGCACGCAAGGCCTCCAGCATGATCTGTTCTTTGACCTCTTCCCAATCTTTGCGGAGGGGCTTTTTGCGGTCCCGTCCGGCTTCAGCGGCTTTCATGGGGCTTTCGATCAGTCGAATTTTTTCTTCGTGTTCGGTGCCTGCAAATTTCTGGGCCTGAAAGTAGTGCTCTGTCGTGCGCCAGCTTTTTCCTTTTAAAAAGATCCGGTGGGCACTGAAATTGCTCATGTACCCGTGTTCTTCCTGTGTTCGATAAAACAAAATGCGGTTCATCATGCCTCCAAGGTCCAGAGTAAAACCTCCTCTGGCAGCTTGAATCCGTATCTTTGCTTACGCCACTGGCACACCAGATCGAAATCCAAGTTGACAACTGACCAACAGTCATTTATTATATGACCATCGGTCAGTTAAGCTGGCAGCATCCTCAAAAACCATTCACACACCCAGAGCACCCCCTCTGGCAAAGGAGCAAACCATGAACAGCCTCAAACCCACTGCACTGATCACCGGAGCCTCTGGCGGACTGGGCTTCGACTTTGCACAATTGCTGGCGCAGGACGGGCACAACTTGATTCTGGTGGCCCGCAGCACCTCAAAACTGCAAAACATTGCACAGGAGCTTTCCAGAAAACACGGCATCAAAGTGGAAACCATCGCTCAGGACCTCTCCAGAATCGGAGCAGGGCAGGAACTCTGGAACACCCTGCAACAAAAAGGCTTGCAGGTGGATGTGCTGGTCAACAATGCCGGGTTTGCTTCCTACGGCAAATTTCTGGACCTTCCCTTGCATGAACAGCTCAACATGATGGACCTGAACATGCGCACTCTGGTGGAACTGACCGGCCTGTTCACCCCAGAGATGGTCAAGCGAGGCAAAGGTCGGGTGCTGAATGTCGCCTCGACGGCAGCTTTTTTGCCCGGTCCCTTGATGGCGGTTTACTACGCCAGCAAAGCTTTTGTGCTGTCTTTTGGCGAAGCCCTCTCCAACGAATTGGAAGGCACCGGAGTCACCGTAACCACCCTCTGCCCCGGCCCTTTTGCCAGTGGCTTCCAATCCAGAGCCGCCATGCAGGACTCCAAAATCGTGCAGGGCAAGAAACTGCCCACCTCTCTGGAAGTGGCCGAATTTGGTTTTGCAGCCATGAAAAAAGGTGAACCTGTGGCCATTCATGGGGTGTCCAACTACCTGACCGCGCAGGCCCCGCGTTTCCTGCCCAGAACTCTGGTGACCCGCATGGTCAGGAGTGCTCAGGACCGCAAACCGGCTTGATAAAATCAGGTCATGTGGTTCTGGAACACATCCAAAAAACCGACTCAGAATGTACGCTTGGAAAGCATTTCTTTGCCTGAAGACCTCTGGACCTTGAGGATCGAAAAGCCGGGGCAGAAAGTCTGGAGCAATGCTCAGGGAGATGCACGGTCTTTGAATTTTTTCAATGTTGTTCCTGATCTGGCTGCAAATCTGATTCCTGAAAACCTGCACATCCTGCGCAACGATTTCCGCAGCAAAATTCCTGCAGGGGAAGGGGGACTGGTGTCTCTGGATCTGGTCAACATTCAAAACATCTCAGCACTTCAAATCATCATCAAAGTGCGAATTGAACAGATTCGTGGCTTCATGTATGCAGGGTCATGCCTGATTCCCAGAGCAGATTTCAGCCATGTGATCCGTTTTGAGTGCATTGAAAGGTCTCCCACAGGGCTGCGGGAAGCCATGGTCATGATGGTCAACAAACAATTCACAGGAAACCTCGAAACAGGCAAAATCATCGGCTGGAACAGGGATCCCTACGATCCCGCTTTCGATGAAACCGCCATGTACAACTTTGCCGATGAAGAAATCCACGATGCTCAATTTCCAGACCATCCCCTCACCCGAGTGCGCCAACATATGCGCACCCTGTCCCAAAGCATCGTGTTTGACCCTCTGGTTCTGAAATCCAAACCCTTCCAGAAAAAGTAAAACCACATCCCCTTACAGAGAATGTGGTTGAGATGCCCTGATGGATCTTATCTGGCGCGGATGTCTTGCAGAGCCTCATCAATGAGCAGTTCACCATTGCGGTACACCACCCTGAGCAGGCTGTCTTCGCTGTACTTGCCAAATTCTTTGCCTTGCAGGGTTTCAAATTTGCCGTTGCGTTTCACCAGATCAAGGATGCCGTCTTTCGAGCGTTTGCCGGGATCGGTGACGGGGTCTTTGTAAATCGGCTGGTATTTGCCGTCGATGATGCCTGCGCTGGCTTTGTAGGCAAATTTCTGGGTGTCACGGTTGACCATTTGCAGCAAAGCCCCACCCATCCCGAAAGCCACGTTGGTGGCGCTGTATCCCTCTCCGAGGAGAACAGCCAGAATTTCGCGGATGCTGTCTTCGTTGATGCCGTCTCCCTGAATGACCCGCACGGCATTCAGCACCTTGAATCCTTTGCTGTTGATGGTGTGCCCGAACTTGGCGTCCAGAGCCCGCACGGTCATGCGCACCATGGCGGCAGGATCACCTGAGTCAGGACGGATCACCACGGTGGCTCCGCTTTCCAGAATTTCATCGCGCAGGGTGGTGCCCCAGTGCTCGTTGATGGCTTTCTTCAGGTCGTAAGAGTCGCTGACGATGGCCACGGTTTTGCCGGGTTTGGCAAACTGCACCAGCATGTTGCGGTAGGCGTCCACCTCGTGCTCTTTGCCCCAACTGGTGATGCTGGAGTGTTCGGCAGCAGGGATGCTGAAACCGGGCATGGGGGTGTTGTAAAACTTGCGGCCAAACATCAGGGCGGCCACGGTGTCGGTGCCCATGAAGTTGGTGAGGTGGGCCAGACCCCCAATGCCTGCGCTTTCCTGACTGCTGACCCCTCTGGAACCAAAGTCGTGGAGTTTGAAGGCAATTTCGGATTCGGGATCGTCGCTGCTTTTTTCGAGGGCTTCCCGGATGATTTGTTTGAGGTAGTAGGACTGGGTAGCCACCGTGGTGGGGTACCAGACGCGCATCAGCAGGGTTTCAAACCAGCTGACCAGCCAGTAGCACTCGGGGTCGGTGTTGACCACGCCCATCAGGATGTTGTGGGTGGGCACCACGGTTCCCTCTGGCACAGCACGCACTTCCAGAGGCAGTTTGCCCCCGTGGGCCTCCACAATGTGCATCCAGCCCGCGTAATTGAAAGGTTCGCCGTGGGATTCGAAGATTTCTCTGGCCTCCTCCACCATTTCACGGGTGACAGGGGTGGTCAGGTAACGCTTGATCAGGTACTGCAAACCGAAGAAACGGGTGTAGGGGTATTTTCCGCCTCTGGACTCCAGATAGGAGTGGATGTACTGGGTTTTGGGAGGGTACTGAAGGTAGTGGCTGGCTTTGTAGGAATCGGTGTCAATGATGATGTTGTCAAAGTTCATGGTGGATCTCCTTGTTGAGGAACACTTCTTTCTTGTTCTCATAATCCAATTTTCTATTATGAGTTTGGTGAGATTTTGTCAAAAAGGTTATTCTGTAGAGCAAAGTATGGCTTACACCCTGCACATCACAGGCAAAAATGCTGCAATCTTGCAGGAGGATTTTCTTGACTTTCTGGCCCAGCATCCAGAGTTTCAGCCCATGAAACCTCAGCTTCACAATCCCAAAACAGCAGAACTGCTGACTTTGCCAGACCTTCTGATGGTTCAATGCCATGGACTGGTGTTTGCACTGGTGAGAGGAAAAATTTCTTTTCAACCCCGCAATTTGGAAGAAGACCTGAGGGTCGCTCAAGCACTGGCCACTGCTCTGGATGCCCGCATTGTGGGCGATGAAGGAGAAGAGTATGGACTCTGAAAAAAACAGCGAGATCAAACTCGCCTTGATCTCGCTTTTCACTGTCTACTGTGAACTGTAAACTTGCACCACCATGTTTTTTTGCTGATGGCTGACGGCTGATTGCTCTAAACCAACACCTCATGCTTCAGGGGCAAAGCACGGGCCAGACGCTCCAACTCTGCACGGTATTCGATGCGCTCGAACCAGTCTGATGGGAAACCCCCATCCCCCAGATACGCCCCGAGGAAACTTCCGGTCAGGCAGGCAATCGAGTCGCTGTCTCCGCTGGACACTGCAGCCCGTTTGAGGGCCTCTCTGGGGTTCTCTGGATGCAGCAAGAAGCAGTACAGCCCTGTTGCCAGAGCCTCTTCAGCAATCCAGCCGGGACCCGTGAGCAAGCAGGGATCGGTGTCAAAATCGGGGTTTTTCAGGGCCTCTTTGACCCGCAAGAGGGCATCCATGGTTTCACGCCAGCCTCTGGCAATGAAATAAGCGGCGGCAGGGTGCTGGGACTCTTCCCAGAGGTCTCCCAGCCAGTCCTGATGGTACATGCCCAGCTGGGCCTCGGCGTAGTCCAGCAACGTTTGCAGCAAGCGCTCTGGGGCAATGCCGTGCATCAGGAAGTACACGGCTTGCGCGGTGGCATCGCTGGCAGCCAGAGCGGTGGGGTGCCCGTGGGTCAGGGCTGCCTGAAACTGGGCGAGTCCAGCTCGGGTTTCGATGGGCAGGTTGAGGAGGCCCACCGGAGCCACCCGCATGTTCGCCCCACATCCCTTGGACCCCATCTCGGTGGCTTTGATCCAGGGCAAGCCCTGTTCAAGCTTTTCACAGGCCCGCATGCAGGTCATGCCAGGTGCCCGAGTGTTCTCTTCGGAGTTGGACCATTCAATGAATTCTTTGCGCAAAATGGGCTCCAGCGTGGCCACATCAAAACGCTCTGTTTGCACCAATGCGCGCGAAACTGCCAGAGCCATCTGGGTGTCGTCTGAAACGGTGATGCTTTTCAGATCCTGCGGGCCGTCAGGAGGATAAAGTTTCAGGATCTCGGGAACTTTGAGAAATTCGGTGGGATACCCGTAAGCATCTCCAAAAGCCAGTCCATAGAGCACGCCTCGTGCGTTTCCCATATGTACCTCCTTTATCAGGGTGAATCAAAACGTGTGAATGCTGTAGGACAGAAGACCCGGATGTTTAGGCATGCATTTAGGCCGAGGGCTTGTCGTTGTAGGGGCTACGCGTGCGTCGCCCTGAAGCCGAGGGCCGAGAGCATCATGGAATTCGTGGCTGGATCGGTCAAGGAAAACTGTAGGGGCGTAGTGTGCTACGCCCAAGAAGAAAGCTCGAACAACACTCTGTAGGGGCGAGGCATGCCTCGCCCGAAATGCTTTAGCCAAAGCTTTCTTTTGCCCTCGGCCCTTGGCCCTCGGCGAGGCGAAGCCTCCCTCAATTCTTCAACAGAAAATGCTCAATGATGATGTAGTGGTCTTCAAAAAACCACTCTGGATGGGCGAACACATCGGAAATGGGGACCCAGAGCGCCTCTGAAGCATCATCGAGGCCCTGCACTTTGGGCAGTTGTCCGATGCCCAGATCAAAGTGAAAAGCGTGGGTGATGGTGCGGCCCCTGAGGGAACGGGTGGGGTAATCGAAAACCCTCTGGTCTTTGAGGTAGGTTTCGATGTTGTCGATCTGGATGCCGGTTTCTTCGCGGAGTTCGCGGATGCAACTGGTGATCAGTTTTTCGTCGATCTCCAGAAATCCTCCGGGCATGGCGAGTTTGCCTTTGCCAGGGTTGGCTGCACGGCGAATCAGGAGCACGTGTCCGCTTTTGACCACCACAGCATCGGTGGTGACGAAGGTGGGTGGGAACGGGGCAACTTTCCAGAGTTCCTTGTAGGCTTTGATGTCCTGATGCTCCCCTTTGAGGTTCTGGTAGTCCTCGGTTTTCTGGAATTCGGTCAAGAAGCGGGACACCGCACCGGGCACGTTGGCTTTGAGGTTTTCGCTGACCCCCTCTTCGAAGTAGATCTTGCGCAGATCGGTGGAATTGAGGGGGGATTTGACGCGGGTGGGAATGAAGGCCCACTCGGGGAAGGAACGCAGGTAGTAGCTGCTTTCGTCTTTTTCGTGTCCCAAGAGGGCAATGTCGGTGTTGCCTCTGGTGAGGTTGAGCACCCCGGCCTGCACATCTGCGAGCCACATGTTTTCGTTGTAGAAGTAATCCCGGACGTTGGTGAACAGGATTTTGTTCTTGTTGGCCCCGGCGTCCAGCAGGGATTGCAGGATCATCTCCTGACGTTCTTCTGCAGTGAAAGGGTTTTTGGTGTTGCGGGCCGCTCTGGCACTGCCGATCACCACAATCAGCTTGTCTGCTGCTTCCAGACCTTCCAGCATCACTTGCAGGTGGGCGTTGTGGGGGGGCTCAAAGCGTCCGATGAAGACTCCAAAGGTGTATTTGCGTTTGCGCATGGGATCTCCTGTATGTCTCATATTCTACAACATGATTATGAAAACAATGAGCAACGAACACCATCTTGACCTCAATATATCTATAAGATATATTTCTTTTAGATATATAGGAGCAACCATGAATGTGTCAAATGTGGCATCTTCCAAAAAACGCTGGCTGAAGTGGAGCCTCTTGACTGTGGGTGTGATGGCCCTGCTGGGAGCTGGACTGGCGGTCCTGACACGTGACCTGCCCATTCCCAAACCCTCCGGCCCTTATGGAGTGGGATTCACAGAAACAGAACTCCAGACCACCGGAGGAGCATCCTCCAGAGTCCTCGCTCTGGACATCTGGTACCCTGCAAGAACCACCGAAGGGCATGCAGCAGAACCCTACACCACCGCCCTGCTCAACCGGGAAATTGCAAAATCCATGAACCTTCCGGCTGTGCTGGGAACCATCACCCCTTCTTACAGCTTCAGGAATGCACCTGTTCTGGAAGGACAGCACCCTGTGGTGGTGTTCAACCACGGCTTTGCTTCGTTCACACGTCAGAACTTTTCCAACTTTCAGGAGCTGGCCAGCCATGGGTATCTGGTGATTTCCATCGGGCATCCTGGTGATTCTCTGGTGTCCAGAGGGGCACAGGGCCAACCCATTTTGCTGAACTCCCAGAGCCCAGACCATCTGGCCGTCATGGAAGCACAGAAAGACCTGAACGTTTTTCTGGACCACCATGCCAACCTTCTGGAGCAACAACGCACAGCCAGAGATTTCCCGTCCTATCTGCAAGTCAGCCAGCAACTGGCACAGATTGCACCTTTCTTGCAACTGAAGGACCGCATCGACCGCTGGATTCAGGACACCCAAGGGGTGCTGGACGCCCTTCAGACACACCCACAGGGGATCCTTTCACATGCGAATGCCCAACAGGTGGTGCTGATGGGACACTCTCTGGGAGGTGTGGTGACCCAGCATTTTGCACAACATCCCAGTGCAGGAATTCGGGGCATCATCAATCTGGATGCACCTTTCATTCAGCGGGATCAAACGTGGACAGAGATGCAAGTGCCCAGCCTCAATCTGCTGTCCACCCACAACACCATGAAAGGTCGGGACCTGTCTCTGGCACGCACACTGGATCCCCTGTTCCAGCACAGTTCTGCTGGAAGCCATGTGCTTGAATTTCCCAATACGGCACACTACAACTTCACAGATCTCAATCATGTGCAGGCGTTGCGCTTCACACCCATGCTGGGAAAGGTGGATGGTCTGAAAATGGAACGCTGGCTGAACACCGCTGTGTTAACCTTTCTGCAAAGGCTGAATGACCCCCATGACCCTGTGGCATTGCAACAATCTCTTTTGAACGATCCTGAGGTCCATGAGGTGTTCTTCCGCCCGAGGAGAAGCCATGATTGAACACATTGTGCTGGGCTTTCTGATGCACCGCAGCATGACCCTTTACGACATCAAAAAAGGCATGGAGAAATCCACCGAGCATTTCAGCAGTGCCAGCTTTGGAAGCCTGCATCCCACTGTGCAACGCCTTGAAAAACAGGGTTTGATTGAAAGTCAGGAGGAAACCGTCTCTGGACGCAATCGAAAGCGCTACACCCTGACGGAAGCAGGCAGGCAGCATTTCATGGACTGGCTGCAACAAGACATCGAACTGGAAAAAGTCAAAGACAACAGCTTGCTGAAGCTGTTTTTTCTGGGCCACCTGCCTCTAGAAAAGGTGCAACCCCTGATTGCACGTTACTGCGAACATCTGGAGCAGCAAACCCAAATGCTGAAAATTTTGCACGACCAAACCCGTCACATTCCGGTTCCTGAACACCTTGAACGGATCAAGCAACACCAGTTGGCGACTCTGGAGTTTGGCATGGATTATTATGCCTTTGCCCGGGAATGGTACACCCAAAAATTTCTCAGGTGATTCCCTTCAAACACCCGTGAAATCCCTTATACACATCAAAATCCTTTAAATTCTTACAGATTCATGACATGATCACAGTACATCTTTAAACGAGGTACAACATGCAGAAAAAGCACTTCCTGATCGGACTGGCTTTGCTGGTCACCGCCTGTTCCCAGCCTTCCAACGTGACCGAAACCCCAGAGGTGAACCCTCAGGCCAGCAAGGTGGTCCTGTTCGACCTGTCCAAAGCCGAAGACGCTGGAAATGCCGACTGGCGCATTGACGGGGCTTACAGCAACTGGGCAGACAGCCTGAGGAGCCTCGGGTACACCGTTCGGACCATCACCTCTGTGAACAGCAGCACTCTGGCAGGTGCAAGTGTTCTGGTGGTCCCAGAGCCTCAAAACCCCTTTTCCCTGACCGAAAGGGACGCCATTCTGAGCGCCATGAACAGCGGAATGGGTCTGTTCATGATTGCCGACCACCGCATCAGCGACCGCAACAGCAACGGCTGGGATTCTCCAGAGGTTTTCAATGGCTGGGATGGCAGCACCCCATCCTCGGTGTCCAGCACCTACAAATGGAGCCTCGACAGCCAGTACCAGTTCAAATTGAAGTTCAGCTTCAACAGCAGTTACAGCGATCCGGTGTACACCGCCACCCCCCTGACCACCACCCACCCGATCATTCAGGGCAGCACATCAAGCACCACAGACAACGTGAACAGCGCAGGTGTGTATGTGGGCACCAGTGTGGACGTGACCTCGGGCCAGAGCCTGATGGGGGCCAACGGCAAAACCTACCTCGCCACCAGCGGATACGGCTCTGGACGCGTGGTGGCATGGGGCGATTCCAGCACTTTCGCAGACAACACCCTGTCCAATGGCAGCACCGGGCAGTACAACAACTGGGTGAACCTCTCGAATGCCAACCTCGCCCGCAACGTGGTGAAATGGCTGGCCAAAGACCTGTAATTTCGATAAGAACCAACAAGAAATCCCCCGGATGGGGGATTTTTCATACCAGCACCCATCAGAAAGTGGTTTCTTTGACCCCATCACCAAACTGCTCGTTCACATCTTTGAAGGTGAGGTCACCTTCCTGCAAAGCCGGATCCAGCGTCACCCGCTCATCGAAAACGAAGCACTCTCCGACCCATCCGGTTTCCTCTGGGGGATTCAGGAAGTAATTCATGATGCCCCCTTCAAGCTGGTAGACCTCCATCCCGAGGTCCAGCATCCATGCACTGGCTTTCTCACAACGGATGCCACCCGTGCAGAACATGGCGATGCGTTTGCCTTCCCACTCTTTCTGGTGGTCCAGCACGTATTTGGCAAAATCACGGAATTTTTTGACGCCGGGGTTGATGGCCCCTTCAAAAGTGCCAATCCGGGCTTCAAAGTCGTTGCGGTTGTCCAGCAACACCACATCCTCTTGCTGGATCAGGTTCAGCCATTCGGTGGGCGGCACCTGAACACCTGTTTTGGAAACGGCATCCACCTCGGGCATGCCCAGAGGAACAATCTCTGGTTTCTGGCGGATTTTCAGGCGCTTGAAAGGCATGTGGCTGGCCTGTGTGCGCTTGGGTTGCAAGGTGGCAAAACGGGCATCCTGATGAAGCACATCCCAGAAAGCTTCAAGGTTTGAGCGTTCTCCGGCCAGCATGCCGTTGATGCCTTCTTCGGCAATCAGGATGCTGCCCAGCAGGTGCAATTGGGTGCACAGTTCGGTGAGTTCAGAGACCAGCAGGGCTGGGTCTTCGACTTTCACGAACCGGTAAAACGAGTCATGGCACAGGTCTAACACAAGTTTTTATTTTAGCAGAGGGGGAAGGCCGAGAGCCGAGAGCCGAGAGCCGAGACGCAGGGGTGACGCACGTTAAGGCTGAAGGAGAAGCATCAGGAGGGTGGAGCGAAACTCATCACTCAACGCAGCTCGTTTCCTCTTGCGCTTCATTCCCCCTTTGGACGGTTCGCGATTCAGCAGATTCAACGCCATGTGCCGCAACACCGCTAGATTTTCTGGCCCATGATCCTTCGCATAACGGTGATCATCTTCCCCAAACACCACATCCAACATCCAGTGCAGCTTGTTTTCCACCTCCCAGTGCTGACGAACCGCTGCCAAGATCTGTTCAGGTCTACCTGCAAGGCTGCTCAGGTAAAAACGTCTCTCATGGCTGG